>JANODS010000990.1:0-3833 GCA_031412835.1 Acidobacteriota bacterium
AACAGCCGCTCCAGCAAGTCGACCGCGAACAGGGTCTGCAGGGTTCGGTTCTGATAAACTCGCCCGGCACTTGAGTAGGCTACTTTACCAACGGTCCAGTTTCGTTTACGGCTTCGATCCGCATTTCGCACCGAACTGAATTGGCCAAAAAACACTCGTGATGCGCCTGCTCGTGCAGTCCGAGATACTCCTCATCACTCGGCAGCTTCTCCCCCGAAAAGTGGCAATGCGGCCGCAGCGTCACCGTCGCCATCACCATCCGCCCCGCCGCATCCGCCGCCATCTCCCCCTCCGCCGCATCCCGATAAGAATCGACACAGAACCCCGCCGCCGCCGCAATCGACAGAAACCAAAGCATGTGACAACTCGCGAGCGAAGCCACGAAAAGCTCCTCCGGATCGACCGCCGTCGGGTCCGAAAACGGAACCCGCACAACTTTCGGCGACGACGACATCGCCACGTTCACTCCACCATCGAACGAAGCCTCATGGCGGCGCGAATAACGGTTGTCCACAAACCGCTGCTCCCCGCGCTCCCACGCGATTCCCGCGGTATAAACCGACACTAACCTAGACTTCCTACTAACTCATCCACCGTCACGGGCTGCTGCTCCCCGGTCGCCAAGTTTTTCAACCCGAACCGCCCCGTCGCGATCTCATCGTCGCCAATCAGTAACGCATATCGAGCGCCCGACTTACTCGCCAACTCAAGTAACTTCTTGAACTTACCCGCCGGAGCCACCTCCACGCTCTTGCCCGCCTGGCGCAAACCCTTCGCCAACCTTGCCCCGGCATTGAACGCATCCTCCGTCATCGGTGCCACAAACAGGTCCAACGGCTTCGGTTCAAAACCCGCGGGCTTAGCGTCTTCAACGGCCATCAGCAACCGGTCCTGGCCAATCGAAAAGCCAATCCCCGGGGCCGGAACCTTCGAACCCAACGACTCCGCCAGCCCGTTGTAACGGCCCCCACCACAAATCGCGTTCTGCGCCCCTAGCGCCCCATGCAAAAACTCAAACGTCGTATGCGTGTAGTAATCCAGCCCCCGAACCAACCGCGGATTTACCTCATAAGCGATCCCTCGATCCGTCAAGTAACGGCACACCGCCGCAAAGTGATCCCGACACCCCTCATTCAGAAAATCATGAATATTCGGCAGTTTCTCGACAATCGGCTGGTCCTGCGGATCCTTCGAATCGAGCACCCGCAACGGGTTCGTCACCGCCCGTCGTTGCGAATCCGCCGACAACTCTGGCAAATGCGCCGACAGCCGTTCCTTCAACTCCGCCACGTACCGCCCGCGCGATTCCGGATCCCCCACCGAGTTAATCAACAACCGCGAATCGTGGATCCCACACGAACCCAGCAGCGTCGCCACCAGTTCAATAATCTCCGCATCCAGCACCGGCGAATCGTTGCCAATCGCCTCGGCCCCAATCTGAAAAAACTGCCGATAACGGCCCTTCTGCGGCCGTTCCCGGCGAAACATCGGTCCCAAATAGTAGAGCCGTTTGGTGCCCGGAATCTGGTCCAGCCGGTGCTCGATGTATGCGCGAATCACGGACGCTGTATTCTCCGGCCGCAGCGTCAGCTTCGAGCCGTCCTTATCATCAAAGGTATACATCTCCTTCGAAACGATGTCCGTCTCCTCGCCCACGCCGCGCGAAAACAGCGCCGTCTCCTCAAAAATCGGCGTGCGAATCTCTTGGTAGTTGAACGAACGAAACACCTCGCGCGCCGTCGCTTCCACCTGATTCCAAACGCCGGAAACGGGCGGCAGAATGTCCCGTGTACCCTTAACTGCTTTGATCATTCTTGTAAGTTTGTCCTAAGTTAACGTAGTGGGCGGCGTTTGTTCGAAAGCGCTCCTGCTCCTCAGCCGAAACCTCGCGCCGCAGCTTCGCCGGCACGCCCATCACGAGCGATCCCGGCTGAATCTGCATCCCTTCCGGGACCAGCGACCCTGCCGCCACCACCGACCCCCGCCCCACCCGGGCCCCATTCAGCACAATCGCCCCAATGCCAATCAGCGAGTCGTCTTCAATCACGCAACCATGCAACACCACTGCATGGCCCACCGTCACTCGCGCGCCGACGTAGCACTCGTGCAGCAGGTGCTCTACATGCACCACGGCGTTGTCTTGAATATTCGAATCGTCGCCGATAAAAATCTTGTTCACATCGCCGCGCAAGGTCGCGTTCGGCCAAATGCTGACGCGCTCGCCGAGCGTCACCTGCCCGATCACGACCGCGGCGGGATCGACGTAGGCCGAATCGGCCAGGGTGGGAAGAATACCTTTGAATGCTCGAATCATGAGATTGGCTTCGTTTATTATCGCGCAGGCCTCCACTACAATAGAGGAATGCTGCGGATTCTTTGTCTTTGGGCCGCTCTCGCCGTTAGCCTCACGGCCGCCAAACCTTTTGATGTCGAAGGGCTGATGCGCATGAAGCGCCTTTCGGACCCTCAACTGTCTCCCGACGGAACGACCGTCATTTTCGTCGTCCAGACCGTCGACCTCGCTGAAAACAAAAAGACGAGCCAAATCTACAGAATTCCCCTCGCGGGCGGCACTCCATTCGCCCTTACCACCGAAGGCAACAATGATCGACCCCGTTGGGCCCCTGACTCGAAGAACATCGCCTACATCTCCGACCGTGGCGGCTCCTCCCAAATCTGGATGATGAACGCCGACGGCACCGGCTCCAAGGCCGTCACTAAAATCGCCACCGAAGCCGCCGGCCTCACCTTCTTCCCCGACGGCAAGCGGATCCTCTTCGTCAGCGAGGTCTACCCCGACTGTACCGACGAAGCCTGCAACGAAAAGAAGCTCGCCGACGAAAAGACTAGCAAAACCAAGGCCCGCGTCTACACCTCCCTTCTCTATCGCCACTGGACCACTTGGCAATCGAAACGCCGCAGCCATCTGCTCGTCGTGCCGGTCGAAGGCGGAACCAGCAAGGATCTCACCCCCGGGCCCTTCGAAGTGCCGACGTTCTCCCTCGGCGGTCCGGACGGCTACGCCATCTCGCCCGATTCGAAAGAGGTCTGCTACGTCGTCAACACCGACGCCGACCAAGCCCTTTCCACCAACAGCAACCTCTACACCGTCTCGCCCGATGGTGGCGAGGCCACCAAAATCACCAGCACCCCCGGTGCCGACGTATCGCCCGCCTACTCCCCCGATGGCCAGTGGATCGCCTGGCGCGCGCAGAAAACCGCCGGCTACGAAGCCGACCGCTGGCGCCTGTTCGTCATGAAGCGGACGGAAGGCAAAGTGCGCGATCTCACCGAGGGCATCAATTTAAATATCCAAGGCCTCACCTGGACCCCCGACTCCACGCGGCTCTTCTTCACCGTCGAAGACCGCGGCCGTCAGAGCATCCAGATGTTCGTCATCAATGGTGCGGGCAGCGCCCGGTCCATAGTTTCAGGCAACGCCATCTATGACGACATGCAGTTCACGCCGGACGCGAAGACGATCGTGTTCACCCAGCAGAGCGGTTCCCGGCCCACTGAAATCTACCGTGTCGACTCCGCCGACGGGCGAATCTCCGCGCTGACAAAAATGAACGATGACGTTGTAGCCGAATACGATTTACCAAACTTCGAAGAGATAACCGTCAACGGTGCCGAGGCCGCCAAAGTGTCGAGCTTCGTCTTGAAACCCACTGGCTTCAACGACAAGCAAAAGTACCCCGTTCTCTTTCTCATCCACGGAGGCCCGCAAGGTGCGTGGCACGAGGCGTGGAGCTACCGCTGGAATCCGCAGATCTTCGCCGCCGCCGGCTTCGTCGTCGTCATGCCCAACCCGCGCGGCTCCACCGGCTACG
>JANODS010000991.1:0-2567 GCA_031412835.1 Acidobacteriota bacterium
GGCATTTTACGCAAGACCTCCGACGCCGAGACCGTCATCGCCTGCCTTCGAGCCGTCTCGAACGGAAACAGTTGGATGGCCGACTCCATTTTCCGAGACTCGGGTCGGCAGGAGCGCTACGCTCGCAGCGAACTCACTCCCCGCGAACAACAGGTGATGGAGCTGGTCGAGCAGGGCATGAAGAACAAGGAGATCGCTCGCGAGCTCGGAATCCGGCCGGGGACGGTAAAAATCCATCTGAAGCACATATTTGAAAAGACGGGCGTTCGCGGCCGCTACGGCTTGGCCCTGTCGGTGATGCGCCAGAGAGGAGGGACCGAACTCGCCAAGGCCTCGTAGGTCTGTTTACAGGGGACCGTACCCACCGCATGATATTCTGCTAAGAGTGCGGTCTCTGTTTCATTTAGCTCCTATAGCGGTCCTCTTTTCGCTCGTTTCTGCCGCCGCGCAGTCGCCACCTCCCTTAGTTCAGATTCTGGAATCGGAGATGCAGCGGAACTTCGCCGCGTTGAAGGCTAAGGGCGAGCCCGCGCCGTACTTTCTCGCGTACGCGGTCACCCAGCAAGAGGCCCACCTGCTCGCCGCGACCAGCGGAATGCTGGCGTCAAGGGACTATTCCAAGTCCCGGTCGTTGGATGTGACGATGAGGGTCGGGACGCCTCAACTGGACAACTATCACCGCGTCGGTCGGGAGTTTGCGACGTTTACGAACGGGTCGATCCTCTCGTTGGACGACAACCCGAACGCCCTGAAGCGTCGAATTTGGATGGACACCGACGGCGTTTATCGCGCGGCTTCTCAGCGCCTTCTGAACATCAAAACGAATAAAGAGGTGAAGGTAGAGGCCAAAGACCTCTCCGACGACTTCTCACCGAGCGAACCCGTTGTGGCTTTTAAGCCCACCCCGGAGCTCCGATTTGACAGCGACAAATGGGCCGGCCGCGCTCGACAGTGGTCCAAACGATTCGCTGAATACTCTGATATTTTGAGCTCCAACGTCACGGTGGTGGCGCAGCGTGAAGTAAAGACGTTCGTCAATACGGATGGGACCCGGCTGCAGCATGGCCGGACATTTGCGCGGATTTTGATCGTTGCCCGGTCGAAGGCGTCGGATGGCATGGATCTTTCCACCTCGGAGACGATCGAGGCCGACGACCCCGCGAGACTCCCTTCCGATAAGGTGGTCGAGGCGGCGGTGGACCGCGTGGCAAAGGATCTTCGGGGGCTCCTTCGCGCTGGCGAGGTCGACCCCTTTGTCGGACCCGCGATTCTGTCCGGGCGAGCGGCGGGCGTGTTCTTCCACGAGATCTTCGGGCATCGGATTGAGGGTCATCGGCAAAAGGATGAGACGGAGGGCCAGACGTTTACCAAGAGTGTGAATGGCCCGGTGCTGCCTTCGTTCTTGTCGGTGATTTTTGACCCGACGGCGAAACGTCTGGCCGATACGGATCTCTACGGTTGGTTTGATTTTGACGACGAAGGCGTGGCGGCTCGGCGGGTTCCGGTGGTGGAGGATGGCATTCTGAAGACGTTTCTGATGAGCCGTTCGCCCATCGCCGGGTTTAGCCGTTCGAACGGCCACGGCCGACGGCAGGCCGGGGCGGAGATTGTTTCCCGGCAGAGCAATTTGATCGTGTCGTCGAAGAATAGCGTGACAGACGCGAAGTTGCGGGAGATGCTGATCGAAGAGATCAAGAAGCAGAACAAGCCTTATGGTCTGTACTTCGAAAGCGTCACCGGGGGCTATACGACGACGGGTCGGGCTGGTTTGCAAGCTTTCACAGTGATCCCCCTGGTGGTGTACCGAGTCTTTGCGGATGGCACACCGGACGAACTCGTCCGCGGGGCCGATATCGTCGGCACCCCGCTGGCTAGCTTCGCCAAAATCGTGGCGACCGGAAATCAGCCGCAGGTGTTCAACGGATACTGTGGGGCCGAAAGTGGGAGTGTGCCGGTTTCGGCGATCTCTCCGGCACTTTTGGTTTCTGAGATTGAGGTGCAGAAGAAGAATCGCTCCCAAGAGCGGCCTCCTCTCCTCGGGCGGCCGACCCCATCGAATGGCGGTGGACTATGATGAACCGTCGAACGTTCATGCTCCTGATCGGGGCGACCTCGGTGGCGTCGGGTCAGACGAAGCTGGACGATCCGATTCTGGAGGCGATGCGAGACGAGTTGGATCGTTCGCTGCGCTTGCGGATCGCTGGTGAGACGCCGTATTACATCGAGTATGCGGTGGAACAAGGGACCAATCTGAACTGCTCGGCGACGCTCGGCGGTCTCTTACTGTCGCGAACCTCTTCGTATCGGTTGCCGCGAGTGCAGGTGCGTGTGGGCAACTACGATTTCGACAACACCAACTGCGTCTATACCGGCATGGTGCGGGGTGCCCGGTTCGACAACGAAAGCTGGCCCCTGGAGGCCGACAACAACCAGATACGGCAGGACCTTTGGCTGGCGACGGACCGGAGTTACAAGGCGGCGGTCGAGACGCTTTCGCTGAAGCGGGCCGCGATGAAGAATGTAACGCAGGCCGAGAAGCTGAACGACTTTGCGAAGCAGGCTCCGGC
>JANODS010000992.1:0-1394 GCA_031412835.1 Acidobacteriota bacterium
GCGTCATTACGCTCCCCCTGATCGGCCTAGCCGTCTACCCCTGGCAGATCACCTTCTTCGTCATCGGCCTCCCCGGCCTCCTCATCGCCGCCCTCGTCCGGACGGTCCCCGAACCCGTCCGCCAGGAACGCCAAACCGCCCTCCCCGTTTCCCTCGCCGCCATCGTCGCCTATATCAAATCCCACCGCGCCACCTTCGGCTGCCACCATCTCGCGACGGCTCTCATCACCTTCGCCGCCTACGGCATCAACGCCTGGACCCCGTCCTTCCTTATGCGCACCTACGGCTGGTCCGTCGGCCAAGCCGGCCTCTACTTCGGCGTCGCCGTCGCCGTCTTCAGCAGCCTCGGCATCCTCGCCGGCGGGTGGTACTGCCAATCCCTCGCCCGCCGCGGCTACCGCGACGCCCACTTCCGCGTCGGCCTCGTCACCTCCATCCTCGCCCTCCCCTCCGTCATCCTGTTCCCCCTCATGCCCACCCCGGAACTCGCCATGCTCTTCCTCATCCCTTGCCTCTTCCTGCAAGCCACCATGTTCGGCGTCGCCCCTGCCGCTCTCCAGCAGGTGGCTCCCAACGAAATGCGCGCCCAAATCAGCGCCGTCTACCTCTTCGTCATCAATCTCATCGGCCTAGGAGCCGGGCCCACCGTCATCGCGCTTGTCACGGACCGCGTCTTTCACGACGACAACATGCTCCGCTACTCCATCCTCTACGTCTGCGCCACCGCCTGGCTCCTTTCGGCCCTCCTGTGGTGGGTCGGACTCGCCCCCTACCGGCGCACCCTGGACCAAGTCCAAACCTCCCCCTTACCCGTGCTCAAATAAACACTGTGAACATCACACGCTGCGTCCTCCTCACCCTCACCCTCTCCCTCCTTCCCCTCCACGCCCGCATCACAAAAATCGTCATCGAACGCACCGAGTCCTTCGCCGACACCGGCCCCTACGAAAAAATCATCGGTCGCGCCAGCGGCGCAGTCAGCCCCTTCCGTCCCCTCTACGCCGGCATCACCGAAATCATGCTCCCCCCTCGCTCGAACGGCTAAATCCAATACTCCACCAACTTCTATCTCCTCAAACCCATCGACAAACGACGCGGCAACGGCGTCCTCTTTTGGAACGCTCCCAATTGCGGCGACAAACGCGCCTTAACGCCGTCAACCAAGGCCTCAGCAGCAGCAACGACCCGACTACCGTCGGCGATGCCCTCGCCCTCCGCCGCCGCTACTCCATCCTCTCGTCCGGCTGGCAAGCCGACCTCGAACCTGGCAACAACCGCATGACCCTCGACGTCCCCGTCGCCCAAAACCCCGACGGCTCCCCCATCTCCGGACCCGTCCGCATGGAGCTGACCTCCTCCTGGGACTACGCCCTCTACCCCCCGTCTAATCCGCC
>JANODS010000993.1:0-3707 GCA_031412835.1 Acidobacteriota bacterium
GGGGAAATCGGAGACGGTGCCGGTGATGGTTCCGGCGTTCGGGCTGAGAATGATATCCAGGTGGATGGAGGCGAGGAGGACATGGACTTCCGGGGTGGGGAGGTCCTTCCCGTCGACCTTGATCGCTTGAACGTAACAGCCGACTGGCAGGGAACGTGGGTCTAAAGCGATGGCGTAGCGGCCGGGGCCGAAGTGCAGGGTGAAGTCGAATTTGCCGGCGTCGTCAGTGGCGTCCGGGGGAAACGATTCGACACTCGGAACTCTGTTGAGAGAGACACGGATCCCTTTACGGCTGACGGGGGAATCGCTATCTGTTAAGGTGACTTGGCCGGTGACCTTCGGCGCGGGGCTCATGGCGAGGACAATTCCGGAGACTTCGGTGGCAACGGTGACGCTTCCCATGGCCCACGCTTGCCGGATGTCGGAGGGTTCGGAGGCGAGGATGGTGTGTTCGCCCGCGGTGACCTGGATATCGAAGGTATAGGCGGGGGCGCGAGCGACAGTGCTGCCGGGAGAGCCGGAGAAACGGACCAGTGCTTCCGACCCTGGCGATATGCCAGTGATGGATCCGGTGACGCGGAAGTACGCAGGCCGGAGCGTTTTGACGAGGCGAATCTCGATGCCGCGCAGATCGGCACCAACGCCGACTTCAATCGGTAGGGCACCTTGTTGGGTGGCGGAGTTGGGATAGAAAGTGGGTGCGAATTCGCGCTGAGCGGAGCGGTCGCCGTAGCGGTTACTGACCGGGGGGCGAGGGTCATCGGCTTGGAGGAGATAGGCACCGGGGGCGAGTTGGGGGATACGGAAGTCGCCGGTCTCTGTGGCCATTGAGTAGGCCTCGATGCGAACCCACTGCTTCCGGCCTTCGCGGTACTTTTGCTTGAAGAGCCAGAGTCGGGCATTAGGGATGGGGTCGCCGTCTTCGTCGAGGACGCGGCCGGCGAGGATGCCTTGGGGACGCAGGCGCAGCGGAGGGACGGTTGCCTTCGCTTCCGCGCCGAGGAGAATGGGCCGTGGGGCGGGGCGGTCGGCAAAACCGGGGAGGCTGGCGACGACTTTATAAGTCCCGGGCGGGAGGGCGGTGAACTGGTAGCGGCCTTCGGAGTCGGTGCTGGCGGTGAGCCGGAACTGGTTGCCGATGAGGGTGACGGTAGCTTTGCGGACGGGGGAGTTGGAGACGGAGTGGAGGACGGTTCCTTCGAGGGAGGCGGACAGTGCGGCGAGGAGGAAAAACGTGGCGGAGAGCATTTACCAGATGACGCGGACGGGGTAGGGATCGAAGGCTCGATCGGCGGTGACGATGGCGAGGCCGCCCATCAGCGCCTGGGCGATCAACATGCGGTCGAAAGGATCTTTGTGGAAGAGTTGCAGCTTTTCGGCAGCGAGGGCGTCGACTTCGGTGAGGGGGAGGGAGTCGATGCCGGAGTTCCAGCGGACGGCAGGGATCAATGAGGAAGGATGGGAGGGCAGGGTTAGACCTCCCATCGCGTACTTGCGGGCGATTTCCCAGACCGATACCGGGCTGAGATAGACCTCATTGGCGGGGTCCATAATATGGGCCTTGGCGATGGGCGTGAGCTGCGGTGAATCCTGCTGAAACCAGAGGAAGGCGCAGGTGTCGAGCAATATCTTCAAGCCGCACCGGAGGGGGGAAAGAGCGGCGCGCTGTCAAACTCGGCGACTTCTTCGAGCGTCATCGGGGCGAAGGCATCGGCGTCCCAATGGATCTGGCCCTTGAGCAAGCCAGCGACCCGCATGGGTTTGGTGGCGGCGGAGGGTTGTACGGCTCGGAGTTCGGCGATGGGTTGGTTGTGTCGACACAGAACGATGACTTCCCCAGCTTCGACTTGGTCGAGGTATCGGGACAGGTGGGTTTTTGCTTCTTGGACGTTGATTTGGGTCATGGTTGTATTGTAGGCAGGGATATGGTTGGAAGTCAAGGCTGAATTCTGGTCAGATTGTTCGGTACTTTGCAATGACCTTTTCGTTGACCTCGACTCCGAGACCCGGGCCGGTGGGGACGTTGAGGTGACCTTCGTCGAGGCTGATGGGATTTCGGACAAGTTGGCGGCTGAGCGGCCCTTGGGAGGTGTTGAACTCAACGAACTCGGCGCGGCGCTGGAAAGCGGTGAGATGGAGGGAGGCGGCGGTTAGCAGGTCGGACGACCAGGAGTGGGGGATGACGAGGCGGTTGGCCCGTTCGGCCATGTGAACGATTTTCCGGCCGACGGTGAAGCCCCCGCAGCGCGTGAGATCGGGCTGGAGGATATCGACGCCGCCGCGTTCGATGAGCTGTTGGAAGCCCCAGTCAGTGGCTTCCTGTTCGCCGCAGGCAATGGGGACGCGGACGGCGCTGGCGACCTTGTGATAACCGTCGTAGTCTTCGGGGTGGAGGAGCTCTTCGACGAAGTAGGGGTTATACGGCGTGATGGAATCGACGAGGCGGATGGCTTCTTTCGGGGTGCGTTCGACGAACCAGCCGGTATCGACGAGGAGGTGGCGATCGGGCCCGAGGGCGGCGCGGGCGGCTTCGACGAGGGGGACGTCGCGGCGTTCGTTGTGGCCGAAGCCACCCCAGCCGAACTTGACGGCGGTGAAGCCCTGGGCGGTGTAGGTTTCGACGGCTTCGGCCATGGCGGCGGGGGTGGAGCGGAAGAGGGTGCTGGCGTAGGCCGGGATGCGGCTGCGCCATTTGCCGCCGAGGAGAATATGCACGGGCTGGCCGTAGGCTTTGCCGCAGATGTCCCAAAGGGCGATATCGATGGCAGAGATGGCTTGGAGGGCGACGCCGCGGCGGCCGTAGTAGATACTGCCGCGGTACATGCGGTACCAGAGGCGTTCGACTTCGAGAGGGTTTTCTCCGATTAAGAGAGAGGCCAGGCCGTCGAAGCATTCCATGCCGGGTTCGAGGCTCCACTTGGGGGCGTCGACGCAGGCTTTGGCGACGGAGGCGCAGGTTTCGATGTCTGAGTAGCCGGTGAGGCCGGTGTCGGTTGTGACCTTCACGAGGCCCATGTAGGTGGGGCCTTCGGGTTCGGCGGCGGTGGCGGAGTTGTTATAGAGGCCGGGGGATTTCAGGACGATGAGTTCGACGCTGGAGATTTTCATAGGGTTGTTTCTTCGGCAATGACGTAGAGGGTTTGGCCTTTGAGGGGGAGGGCGCTGCGATGGGTCATGAGGAGGTAGCCGGCCTTGGGGGCGCGGATTTCAAGAGGGGCTTCGGCGTGGTCGGAAAAGTCATGGAGCCTGCCGAGCAGGTCGCCGGAGTTTATCGGGGCACCGAGATCGACTAGGGGTTCCCAGACACCGTCGCGAGGGCAGGGGACGTAGTCGCTGAGCTCGGTGGCGGCGACGAGGCGGGGCGGGGGCGAACCGAGGGGGCGGATATCTTGGACGGGTTCGGCGAGGAGTTGATAGTGACGGAGGACGTTGCGGATACCTTCGTAGGCGTGGCGGATGCCGAGGGGGTCGGCGGTTTCACCGGTGCCGAACTCGCCGCCGATGGAGATTTTGCCGAGGGCTTCGGCGTGATCGGTGAGGAGGCCCGAGCCCATGGTGGAGGCGTAGATGAAGAGGAACGGGGTATCGAAGAGGCGGGCGACGGTTTCGATTTCGGCGGCCTGGGCGGGGTCGGGGATGGGATGGAAGGAGGTGCAGAGGGGGAAGGCCCCTTCGCGTCCACCGGAGTGGACGTCGATGACGACGCG
>JANODS010000994.1:0-3514 GCA_031412835.1 Acidobacteriota bacterium
GTCGACTTGATCTGGATCTACCTCTTCCCCTTACTCTATTTGATCAGCTAGGAATTCCATGAGTGAACAAGCCCATCCCAAATCCCATTCTCCGCTTCCCTATTTGCTGACGCTCATCGCCCTCTTGATCTTGACGGGCGTCACCGTCGGGGCATCCTACGTAGATTTTGGATCCTCCACGGTCAACGTGATCGTAGCCATGCTGATCGCAACGCTGAAGGCCTCCCTTGTCGCGCTTATTTTCATGCACTTGCGTCATGACAAACCCTTGAACTCCATCATTTTCGTGAGTTCTCTCATCTTCCTAGGGATCTTGTTAGGCTTCTGCATGATCGACGTCGAATCCCGCGAAAGAGTCTATCCCACTGGTCTGCGCCAAGTGGATCCTCCCGCCGGGGCCGCCAAAACTGTTCCTGCCCCCGCCGCGCCTGCTGCCCCCGCTCAGCACTAGCGTCAATTCCTCACCGCGCTCGTCTATAGTCTATGGGTGTGCACCGGTACTTCCCTCACACCCTCTTTTTACTCCTCCCAGCACTGCTGCTGTCCCAGACCAACAGCAGTACGGGCACGGTCCAGGGCACTGTCGTCGACGCTACTGGCAGTGTTGTCCCCCAAGCTAAAATTGTACTTCGGCTCGACGAAACCGGTCGGGAACGAACCATTGAAACCGATCGCACCGGTCGTTTCGAAGCCCGTGGCCTCACGGTGGGAACCTATACTCTCCGCCTCATAGCGACCGGCTTCAGCGAAGTCCGGGTCAAGCCGTTTGCGGTCTCCGTCGGCCAAGTGGTGGCCCTGCGACTCGATCTGCTTCCCGCTGGCGTCGCCGAACATCTGGAAGTCCGAGAAGAGCCCGACGCCATTGACGTTACGGCCTCCTCGGCCAGCGCCACCCTGGGTTATGAGCGCATTGAAGAAGCCCCGGCCCGCAGCCGCAACTATCTGAACTTCATCCTTGCCGCCCCCGGCGCCGCTCCCACCGCCGGGGCTAGCTCCCAGCGCACCATGACCGGCACCCGCACCCCTCTTGGAGACAGCGGCTTCACCTTCGGCGGCATCCGCCCCCGCAACAACGGCATTCAAATTGATGGTCTCGATAACCGGGACGAAACAACCGGAGGCAATCGCGTCGCCATCGGCCTCGAAATGGTGCAGGAGTTCCGGCTCTCCAGCGTTGCCGTGGGAGCCGAATCCGGCGGCGCGGCAGGCGGCCTTCTCAATCTAGTCACACGGTCCGGAACCAACCTCTGGCACGGCGACGTTACCTTCTTCGGCCAACAAGAAGCCACGAACGCCCAGCGCACCGAGGTCGCCTCTTCCTCGAGACCTCGCTTCCGCCGCCAACAACCAGGCGTCTCCGCCAACGGCCCCATCCGCAAAGATCGTACCTTCATCGCCGCCGCTCTCGAGTACGAAAACGAATCCGCCGAAGAATGGTCCAACGTTAGCCCAACCGCGCTCGCCAGCGTCCCCAGTGCCTACCGCGGCCTCTACCCCACCAGCACCCGCGGCACCGAAGGCTCCGCCAAGTTCAATCACCAAGCCAATGAAAAGGACGCCTTCTCCACCCGCTACGCCTACTCCCGCGGCCGCGTCCGCGCCGAAGTCCAAGGCCCCGAAAACTTCGCCGACCGCTCCGCCCAAGGCAGCAGCCTAACCATTGACCATTCCCTCGTCGGAAACTGGCTTCGCGTCGCCTCCCCCTCGGTCGTCAACGATCTCCGCTTCCAAGTCGCCTCCCGCCAAATGGAACTCCGCCCAAACGGATCCGGCCCCATGGTGGAAATCCCCGGTGCCGTCACCCTCGGCTCCTCCTATCGTTTGAACTCTGAACGCACCGAGCGCCACTTCCAACTCGCCAACAACCTCAACTTCGTCCTCGGCCATCACCGCCTCAGTGTCGGCGCGGACGCCCATCTCGTCCAGCTGGACGCCTCCCTCAGAAATCGCTACTCCGGAATCTTCGTCTTCCCCTCCCTTCAAGATTTCCGCCTCGGCCAGCCCGACCTCTTCATCCAAGCCTTCGGCGATCCCCGCACCGCCTTCAACACCATCCCCGTCGGCGCCTGGCTGCAAGACCGCTGGGAGCTACGCCCCCGCCTCCTCCTAGAACTCGGTGCCCGCTTCGATCGCCAATCGATGCCCGCCAAAATCTCCCGCTCCTCCAACAACGTAGCCCCACGCGTCGGCCTCGCATACCGCCCTTCGGCCACCCGGCCCCTCGTCCTCCGCCTCGGCGCCGGCCTCTTCTTCGATCGCTACCCCCTCGCGTTTCTCAACGACGCCCTCCAAAAAGACGGTATTAGCGGCTTCGAGCAATACGCCGTCGGCCCCGACGCCGTCCGCGCCTGGGCCCTCGGTCGCGGCGGAACCTTGCCCAATCCACTCCCCGGCCTCGTCCCCTCCACTTACCAAACCGCCGCCGATTTCGCCTCCCCCTACAGTCGAAAGTTCTCCGCCGGAGCCGAGTACGGCCTCGGCAAAGATACCTCCGTCTCCGTCGAAGCCAGTCACGTCCGAGGTTTCCGCCTCCCCCGCACCCGCAACGTCTCCGGCACCCTCCCGCCCCGCTACGAACTCGAACAAACCGGCCGCAGCAACTTCGCCGGCGCCACCCTCTCCCTGAACCGCCGCATGCGCCAAGACCTCACTTACCTCATCGGATACTCCATCGGCCGCACCCGCGACGACGGATCCGACTTCGACGAACAACCCATGGACCCGCTCAACATTCGTCGCGACTGGGCCCTCTCCCGCCAACACCAGGGCCATCGCCTCGCCGCCAGCGCCGTCTTCGAACTCCCCGGCGACTGGCTCGAAGGCATATCTTGGGCTCCCATCGTCACCCTCGGCAGCGGCCGACCCATCAACGCTCTGCTAACCACCGACACCTATCGAACCGGTGCCTATCCCCTCAACGCCCGCCCCGCCGGACTATCCCGTAACCCCTTCTTCTCCCCGCCCACCCGCAGCCTCGACCTCCGCATCATGAAAACCTGGAAGGTGCAAGATGGTCGAGCCGTCCTCCAACTCGGCGTCGAAAGCTTCAACCTGACCAATCATAGTAACTTAGAACGTGTCAGCCAGTTCTACGCCGGCCCACAAGGTCGCCTGGATACTTACGGCAGCCCCCTCGAAAGCCTGCCCGGCCGCCAAATACAATTCTTGATGCAGTTTGAGTTCTAACGGGAGTGAACATGAAACGTCGAGCCTTCCTCGCAACAGCAGCGGCAGCTTACGCCGCCGAACCACCCCCCAAGCGCATCGCCGCCATCATCACCGAATACCGGCCCGGGTCTCATGCCGACGTCATCATCGGCAAGTACCTCGAAGGCTTCAATCAAGACGAACGCCCGCCCTATCCCCGTTCAAAAATCGTGTCGATGTTCCTGGAACAGTTCCCCGACAAAGACATCAGCCGCGAACGAGCCCGCAAATTCAACGTGCCCATGTTCCGCACCGTTGTCGACGCACTCACCCTGGGCGGAGACCACCTCGCCGTCGACGGCGTCAT
>JANODS010000995.1:0-16116 GCA_031412835.1 Acidobacteriota bacterium
GGGGGGAGAGGTGGGGCATTTCGCCGGCGACGGCGAGCCAGGATTTGGCAGAGTGGACGAGGTGCCCGGGGTTCTCGGCACCGCGCTTTTTGGCGAGTTCGCCAGTGAGATAGGCGGGGGCGTCATCCCAAGGGAGGGCAAGGGCACCGGGGGCGAACTCGGTGGGCCCGGGGAGGTAAAGGCTGGAGGGGTAGAGGGGCTCCGCGCGGACCTCGCCGGGGTTGACGAGTTGAGGGATGGCGAGAACTTCGACGCCGGATTCTTCTGCGCGTGCGACGGCACAATTGGTGGTGCCAAGGTCGATGCCAAGCGTGGGCTTCATGTTATTCGATTTCGATTTCGGCGGGGGCGATGATCTGGACGGACATGGCCGCTTTCACCTCGGGGAGGTCGACGCTGGCGGCGTGCCAGCCTTTGTGACGAAGGGTGCCGCCCTGGGGCTTGCCTTGCGCGGGGACGTTCCCGAGGAACTTGACGGCGGCGTTGTTCTTGGCGAGCGGTCCGGCAGCTTTGGTTTCGGAATAGGTGCCTTCGACGCCGTCGATGACGGGGCTGAGGGTGACGTAACGGCCGAGCGCCTTGCCTGCCTGTTCGTGCAGCGTTCGGACGGCGGCACCGACTTGATCGTCCGTATAGGCCGAGATATCTTCCATGAGGAAGTCGATGAGGCGGGCTTCGCGTTGGAGCAGGCCGAGGAGTTGAAGGGCTCCGTCGCTGGACTTTACGACCGGGACGGGGGCGGCTTTGGGTTCCGGTTTCTTCTCCACCGGTTTGACGTAGCCGTAAGTTTTGGCGATTTCCGCCGAGAGGGAGCCAGAAAACAGGATCCCGAAGAAAGATGAAAAAGCGTCAGCGATACGAGACAACGAAAAACTCCTGAATATAACAGGATACAACGGTGCTTAATAACCGGTCACCCCCCCGGCGAAAACAGCTGACACTCCGGTCGGCCCAGCTGCGGCAGGCCGTGCCCGGACTCCCATCCATGTGAAAATGATAGTAGAGTCTTTACGCCTTCATCATACATCTCTATCTCCATAGAGTTTGCGATGATCAAGGTCACGCTTCTCGGGAGTTCTTTTTATGCGTTTAGCTAGTCTTGCTACCCTCCTCCTTGCCGTGGTGCCTTCCGCCTTCGGCCAAGCTTCCGCCATCAACGGCCAAATCCTCGGCGTCATTACTGATCCCGTCGGGGCCGCTGTCGCCAGTGCCAAGGTGAAGGTCACCAATACCGCCACCGGCTTTGCCCTCTCCGCTGACACCACCGCCAGCGGCATCTACCGCTTCAACGTTCTCCCCCTCGGCACCTACGAACTCGTGGTCGACGCCCCCGGCTTCGCCCCCACCCGCCAAACCAACATCATCCTCACCGCCGGCTCCACCGCCACCATCGATATCGCCCTGCAAGTCAAAGGCGTCGCCACCGAAGTCGTCATCACGGCCTCCAACTCGGTCATCGACCCCAGCCGTACCGAGCAAGGCTCCAGCCTCTCGTTCAACGCCATCTCCAACCTCCCCCTCGTCTCCCGAAATCCCTTCAATTTCATCCTCCAACAGCCCAACGTCTCCGGCCGCGCCAACACCGAATTCGGCGTCCCCCGGAAACTCAACGCCAACGGGTTCAACGGCCGCATCAACTATCAACTCGACGGCGCCAACAACGTCCAGTCCGACCGCGCCGGCATCCGTCTCATGCCGGTCTCGAACACTTGGGTCCAGGAAGTCCAGCAGGTCTCGAACGGCTTCGCGCCAGAATTTGGCAACACCGTCGGCACCGTCTTCAACACCATCACCCGCTCCGGCACGAACGAACTCCACGGCGAGGGCGCCTTCCTCTGGCGGCGCACCCCTTACAGCGCCCGCCCCGCCCTGCTCAGCGCCACCGCTCCTACCCCCGAAGTCAACGTCAACGCCTACAACGGTAGCGCCGGTGGAGCACTTAAGAAAGACAAAATCTTCGTCTTCGGCGCCTACGAACGCGTCAAGCGCGACCTGCCCAGCACCGTCTCCGTCTCTCCCGCCACCGTCGCCACCCTCGGCCTCCCCGCCAGCTACGCCGACGCCATTCCCTTCCGCCAGGACGTCATGTTCTTTATGACCAAGCTCGACTGGCAGATCAACAATTCGAATCGCCTCGCCGTCCGCTACAACGGTCACCGCAATAACTCTCCGTATAACAACGCCGGCGGCCTCACTCTCGTCGATCGTACTTACAACTTCGTCGACCGCTCCCACGCCGGAGCCGTCCAACTCGTCTCGGTCGTCTCACCGAATGCGGTCAACGAACTCCGCGTTCAAATCCCATATCGCACCCAGCAGCAGCAGCGTTTCGAAGCGACTGGCACCGGCCCGGCGATTACCATCCCTGGCGTCGCCCTCTTCGGCAATTCTCTCAATGTTGGTTTCAACTACGAGGAGACCACCCCGGAAGTCACCGAGAACTTCTCTCACAATCTCGACAAGCACGCGCTCAAGTTCGGGGGGGCCATGCGCTCCATCCGCGATACGCAAATCCAGTCCACCAGCGCCAACTACACCTTCCCCTCCATCGCGGCCTTCCTCGCCGCCAAGAGCGGCGCCGCCCCCCGCGGATACACCAACTTCGTCCAAACCGTCGGCGAGCCTTCTATCAGCTATAACTCATTGTTCACCAGCCTCTACGGCCAGGACAGTTGGAAGCCCCGCTCGAACGTAACCGTCAGCTACGGCCTCCGCTATGACGTCTATCGCCCGCCCACAGCCAACAGCAACTCCCCCTTCGCCTCGTCGAAGAGCTTCCGCACTGACAAGAACAACTTTGCTCCCCGCCTAGCTGTCGCCGTCGGTCTCGGCAAATGGGTTCTCCGCTCCAGCCTCGGCATCTTCTTCGATCCCTTCCAGACTGACACCTATCGCCGGTCCATCTTAAACAACGGTTCGCCGATCTTCTTCAGCCTCAGCACGGTCCCGACCGCCGCTTTTGCCCCGTCCTTCCCGGCTGTTTTCTCCGGCATTCCCACCGGGTTCACCCCCACACTTCAGGACATCACCACCGTCTCCCCCGATTTCGCGAGCCTTTACTCGGCTAACGCCAACGTCACCATAAGCCGCGAAATCACCCCGGACCTCGGTGTCACGATGTCCTATCTCTTCACCCGCGGCAATCGCCTCCCGATTTTCCGCAATATCAACCTCTCTCCCGGACCGAACTCCCTCGCCGACGGCCGTCCCATCTTCGCCGGGACCCGGCCCATCGCCGGCTTCGGCAACATCATCAGCGGCGAGTCGGTTGGCCAATCCAACTATAACGGCTTCAACCTCACCGTAACCAAGCGTTACTCCAAGGGCTTCGAACTCTTCGGCAGCTACACCTGGTCCCATGCCATCGACGACGCCCCCGAACAGAACAACATCGACTCCGGTGCCTTCCTGCTCTCTGATTGGACCAACCGCCGCCGCGACCGTGGCAACTCCCTCACCGACCGCCGCAACGTCTTCAACGGCAACGCCGTATGGGACCCCCGTGCCAACAGCTCCAACAAAGCCTGGAACTATTTCGTGAACAACAACAAGTTCAGCTTCGCGGTCAACGCCCAGACCGGCGAAAACTTCAACCTCGGCAGCAACCGCGTCCTGAACGGCGACGCCTCCACGGGCACCGCCTTCCAGCGTCCTCTTTATGTCGGTCGCAATACCTTAACGGCACCGGCGACCTTCGAAGTCAACATGCGCTACACCCGGGCTATGCCGATTCGGGAACGCTTCGCCGCCGAATTCTTCCTCGAATCCACGAACATTTTCAACCACACCAACGTCACCGGGCTCAACAGCACCGCCGCCGTCGATGTGGCCGGCAACATCACCGCCCCCGCCCCGCTCAACTGGACCGGTGCTCTCGACCAGCGCCTCCTCCAGCTTGGCATCAAGTTCAGATTCTAAGCTGATACGTTTCTCCTGCCGATTCCGAGCATATCGGCAGGAGCGAACCACTGCTTCAGCATATCGGTGTCGATCCAGGCGCAATGAACTTGCGCCCCCGGGGCCTTGATCAGTCGCGTCCAGACCAAATTGCGGTCGGTGGAGTTCTCGGTATTCATAGCTCGCTTCAATAGGCTCCCCATCGTACCCAAACTCATCCCTGATCCCTTATCCAGTCTCGTGCTACAAAATTTCTACTTAAAGCCCACTTTTCATCGATATGCCAAATATTGGGTAGCAACCCTTAAGGATCAGCAAACATGAATTGGACATTGGGACAACGGATTCGCGCTCTAGCCATGGTGTTGGTCCTGCTCTCGGCTGTCGTGGGCGTTCCCGCCCTTTACTCGATGCGAGCGCTTCAGGGGGAAATGGCCGCTCTGGCAACCGCCGACCTACCAGGTCTCTCCGCCGCCAGTAAACTCAATATCCTCGTTTACGAAATACGCGTTCAACTGCTCTACCATGGCCACGTTCCCAAACGAGAACAAAAGCTCGCGATCGAAGCTGAGTTCCAAGCGCTCCGGCGCCAATTCGATGCTAGCCTAGCCGAACTCGACGGCGCGGCGAAATCCGACGAAGAACGCCGACTACTTTCGTCCGTTCGTCAGGCCTATCAGAACTGGGCCTCGATTTTCGAACCCGCCTTCTCGCTCAGTCATGCCGCAAAAGCTGAAGAATTCGTTGCTCTAATTCAATCCATCGGCGCACCCAAGTTCAAGCAGCTAGCGGCAGCCATCCGGAACACTAGAAATCGCAGTCAGGCGTCCGCCGACCTGGCAACTGGCGCTATCGTACAACTCACCGACACCACAACTTCCCGCACATGGATGCTACTCGCCTTCGCCGCCGTAGCCGGGGCCGTCCTCACCCAACTCATCATCCGCAGCACCAACCGCGTTGACCGTAGCCTCGCAGAAATCGTTAACGAACTCACCCACGGCGCCCGTCAGGTCACCAGTGCCGCGGGGGCCATCTCCACCTCCAGCCAACTGCTGGCGAACACGACCTCCGAGCAAGCCAGCGCGCTCGAACAGACCTCCGCGTCTAGCCACCAACTCAGCGCCACCACCCAAGCCAACGCCGACAGCGCCCGAGAAGTCGCCGGCTATATGACCGTCGTGGACGGTCAGGTCAGCGAAGCCAACGTCACCCTCGAAAAGATGATTACCTCCATGAAAGAGATCAGTGATTCCAGCTCCAAAATTTCTCGCATTATCCAAGTCATCGAGAACATCTCGTTTCAAACCAATATTCTTGCTCTGAACGCGGCGGTCGAGGCCGCCCGCGCCGGCGAACTGGGCCTTGGCTTCTCCGTCGTCGCCGATGAAGTCCGTAACTTGGCCCAGCGTTCCTCGCAAGCCGCCAAAGACACCGCCGAACTCATCGAAGAATCCATTCGCCGATCCAAAGACGGCAACTCCCAGGTCGGTGAGGTCGTCGCCACCATCCACGCCATCACCGATAGCACTAAGAGAGTCAAATCCCTCATCGACACCGTCAATGCAGGCAGCGCCGAACAAGCCCGCGGGATCAGCCAAATCTCTACCGCCACCCAGCAACTCGAACAAAGCAATCAGCGCTCGGCCGCCCAGGCCGAAGAATGCGCCTCCGCCAGCGAGCAGCTCAACGCCCAATCGCAAACCATGTTCAACATGGTCGGGCGCCTGCACGAACTCGTCGGGAAAGGAACCTAGCCCATCCGCTTCCTCGGCCCATCCCCCAAAGCAGCCGGTAACCTTCTATCGACTCAATCGGCGTCTGTCTATTCGAACCATATCCGTATGGTACTGGTAGATGTATGAAGAAAACGCTCAATATTGACGAAGACTTGCTCCAAGAAGCCAAGCTCGCGTGCAACGCCACCACCGATACCGAGACAGTGCGGCTTGGCCTCGAAGCCTTGGTCCGCCACGCAGCCTATCAGCGACTTGTAGCACTAGCCGGCTCCGAGCCTAACGCAAGCGACGTGCCTAGACGCCGCGAAAACCCTCCATCAAAACGACAGGTTGCGTAGTGGTTCTCGTAGACACATCGGTTTGGATCCGGTTCCTCGCAGGCAGAGAACCCTACGTCGCTGAGTTGAAAATCCTACTCTCAAATGATGCCGTCCTGAGCCACGATCTGGTTTACGGGGAACTCTTCATCGGAGATGTGGGCGGACGCGCGAAACTCCTCGCTCAATACGAACGCATGCAGCGCTCCGCCGTAGTGCCTCACCAATCTGTCGTTGATTTCGTGAGAGCGCGGCGGCTCAATGGCAAGGGGGCGGGTTGGATCGATATCCACCTTCTGGCCTCAGCCTTGGTTGAACGCTCACTTCTTTGGACGGCCGACCCTCGCCTCGCCAGCCTAGCGCGAGAACTCGGCATCGACTACGCCCCCCTCCCGCGTTAGACCTTATCCGCGATGCTTCGCCCGAACCTTCCGTCGAGCCTTCGGCACCCTTGCTACACCTATACGGCCCTTACCGCGCGTCGATCCGCACCGGAGCCACCAACCAGGATGCCAACGGCCTCCTGCAACCCCCGTCGGTGTCTCCGCCGCCCTCGCCAAATGGGGTCAACTCCCCTCGGACGGGTCGAGTTCGGCTTCGGTGAATAGCTCAGATTCCAAGGTGCGGCTCCGCCTGAAACACCCAGCCGAAGTCCCGAACATACCTAAACAAGACCTACCCACATGGATTCCGCGTCTATTGCTACCTCTCCCAGGGCAGGCCACCGTTTAAAGATCTCCTCGTCGCTCCCGACTCCACAGGCCCAGCCGCCGTTGTCCCGCCAACACTTCCAGGACGCCCTCGCCAAACTCAATCCCGTCGACGGCAAAGGACGTCACGCGGGCCGCGACGAGTCGAAGAAAAATGAACAGAAACAGCGTCCTTAGGGCAACGCCACCGGAAGTCCAAAGTGCGGGAACAACGCCGCCGTGTCCAAGAACGAGTTCCACCCCGCAATCCGGTCTCCCGAAAGCTCCAACACCACAATCGCCCAAGGCACGTGGCCGCCCTCTGGGCTCGGTCGATACTGCGCGAAAGCGGGCGAACCACACGCCGCAATCGGCACCAACCGCGACCCCCGGCACCCGTGCCCCACCGTAACCAGCCACGTTCGTACGGCCTCCGGCCCCCGCAACCACAGCGCATACGGCGGCATGGAAAACGTCACATCCTCGCGCAGCAGCGACGCCAATTCGTCCACATCGTACCGCTCAAAAGCCGCTAAATACCGATCCAACATCCTGCGCTGACCCGCCGTCAATACGCCCGGATCCGGCCGATCCCGGTCGGCCAACACTCCCCGAGCCCTCTGCAATGCGCTGTTCACCGCCGCCACTGTCGTCTCCAGCGTCTCCGCCGCCTCCGCCGCCGACCAGCCCAACACCTCCACCAGCAGCAAAGTCGCCCGCTGCTTCGGGGCCAAATGCTGTAACGCCGCCACGAACGCCAGCCGAATACTTTGCCGCAGCATCGCCAACTCCGCCGGGTCCCCTTCCGTCGGTAACGCCTTGGCGTCCGCAATGGGTTCCAACCAATCCCCGTGCGGCCGCTTCGTCAACGCGTCGGTCGTCGCGCTCGCCGGAGCCTCTTCCATCGGCCGCGCTCTCCGCCCCCGATCTTTCAACTCGTCCAGGCAAACATTCGTCGCAATCCGGTAGAGCCAAGTCTTTAACGAAGCCCGGCCACCAAAACCATCCAAACTCCGCCAAGCCCGAATCAACGTCTCCTGCGCCGCATCATCGGCGTCCACCGCCGAACCCAACATCCGGTAACAGTGCCCCGTCAGAGCTGGCCGATAAGCCTCTAATTGGGTTGAGCTATCCGACCCGCCCGCAATCGCCCCAATGATCAAGAACGGCTCCTTACCCGCAATCACCGCGGCCGGCAACTCCACATCCACCGAGTCATGCGACAAATCTTCCGAGCAAGCAAAAAACCGGACAAAAGGCCGCCGCTGGCCCGTCACCTGGTCCCGAATCGTCCCCCGTAAAGCCGGATACTGAACCTCCAAAGCGTCAATTACTGCCCGGATCGTCACCACGCCATCCACCGCAAGCTCGACGTCTCCGCTCACCTTCGCAATCGTCCGCAAGTGCGCCGGAATCATCACCCGAATCATCGCAGCGTCTGTACCTCTACCGAAAGAACGGGCGGAAGATCCCGCGCAATCGCCGTCCAGTTATCCCCCGCATCGGAGGAAGCATAAACCTGCCCACCAGTCGTCCCGAAGTAAATTCCGCAGGAATCCAGACTATCCGCCGCCATCGAATCCCGCAGGACGTTCACGTAGCAATCCCCTTGCGGCAGGCCCTTCGTCAGCGCCTCCCATTGGTTGCCCCCGGTCCGGCTCCGATAAACCCGCAGCTTCCCATCTGGCGGGTAGTGCAACGAATCGCTCTTGATCGGAACCACGTAAATCGTCTCCGGCTCATGCGCGTGAACCTGAATCGGAAAGCCGAAATCGGTCGGCAGATCGCCGCTCACTTCGTGCCAACTATCCCCCGCGTCGTCCGTCCGCATCACGTCCCAATGCTTCTGCATAAACAGAGTATTCGGCCGCGATGGATGCATCGCAATCCGATGCACGCAATGGCCTACCTCCGCCTTCGGGTCCGGAATGTACTCCGACCGCAGCCCCTGGTTAATCGCCGTCCAACTCACCCCGCCATCATCGGTCCGAAACGCTCCCGCCGCCGAAATCGCCACGTAGATCCGCTCCCGATTCGTTGGATCCAACACAACCGTATGCAGGCACATGCCACCCGCCCCTGGTTGCCATTTCGGCCCCGATCCATGCTTCCGCAACCCCGAAAGCTCCGTCCACGATTGGCCGCCGTCCCCCGAACGAAACAACGCGGCGTCTTCAACCCCCGCATAAACCAAATCCGGATCAAATGGCGAAGGCTCCAAATGCCACACCCGCTTGAACTCCCACGGATGCGGCGTCCCGTCATACCACTGATGCGTCCCCGGCACCCCGTCGTACTCAAACTTGTTTCCCACCGGCTCCCAACTCTGCCCTCCGTCGTTAGACCGCTGAATCAACTGCCCAAACCAACCGCTCGACTGCGACGCATAAATCCGGTTCGGGTCCGCCGGCGAGGCGTTCACGTGAAAAACCTCCCAGCCGCCGAAGTGCGGGCCGTTGATGGTCCACTGCTCTCGCTTGCCGTCAGACTCCATCACAAACGCGCCCTTGCGTGTCCCAACCAGTACCCTCACTCTGCTCATGGTTCTCTCCTTGGTCTAAATTCTATAGACTTCCCGACGTGAAAGAAATCATCGGTCGAGAAAAAGATTTTTCTTCCCTACGGTACCGCCATCGGTGCGACCGTCGCGTCTCCAGGCGTCACGCCGCGAGCACCTTACCGCGATCCTGCCGAGGGTGGTAGCTTGTTTCCGTGCGGCTCAATCTCCTATTCCTCCTCTCCCTCTCCCTCCTCGCCCAACTCCCCCCTCCCGGCACCGGCGTCGAACGGACCATGTCCCGCCTTGCCGCCGCCACCCCTACCAATCCCCAAACCACCCGCATCCTCTTCTACGGCCAGTCCATCACCAAACAGGCGTGGTGGCGCGATGTCGCCGCCGATCTCCGCGGGCGCTATCCCCACGCCGATCTCCGCATCGAAAACCGCGCCATCGGCGGCTACTCCACCCCGTTCCTCATTCGCACCATGGAAGCCGACATCCTCCCCTTCCACCCCGACCTCGTGATCTTCCACGACTACGGCTCCGCCGAAATCTACGAGCAGATCATCACCTGGATCCACACCCACACCACCGCCGAAATC
This sequence comes from Acidobacteriota bacterium, assembly GCA_031412835.1. Lineage (GTDB taxonomy): Bacteria > Acidobacteriota > Terriglobia > Bryobacterales > Bryobacteraceae. The sequence goes on from JANODS010000995.1 coordinate 9,745, forward strand.
CTCCTTCAGTCCGACCACGTAACCTGGCTCCCCGGCGAGACTGACCCCACCGGAGCCCGCCTCAAATCCTACCAAGCCCAAGAGAAACACAGCTTCAACTATCTACCCGCCCTCGCCCGAAAGTACGGCCTCGGTCTCGTCGATATCCGGGGAGGTTGGCACGCCCATCTTGCCCAATCCAAGCTCACCCCACCGGCCCTCCTGCGCGACGCCGTTCATCTTAATAAACCCGGCGAAGACCTCTACGCCGCACTCACCAAAGCCTATCTCGTCGCTCCCGCCCGCCCCGTTCCCAACGAACGCATCAAGAACCTCACCGTACCCTTCAAAAAGAACGAACTAACACTCGACTTCACCGGCACCCGCCTCGACCTCCTCGACGTAACGGGTGCCCCTCTCGATGTCCTCGTTGATGGCCAACGCCCCGCCGCCTTCTACCACTCCCGCCCCACCAACACCTGGGACGCCGACTGGCCCACCGTCCGCCACGTCGGTTCCGAAAAGCCCCTCCAAGCCGAGGAGTGGACGCTCAAGGTCACCAAGCGTACCCCGCCCGGCCTTGAATTCGAATTCGAACTCTACGGCTCCCGCACCGGCTTCGACGGCACCGGAAGCTCGAAGCTGCCCTTCGTCTCGCGCAGCGGTCGAGTAACCCTAAACCCCGCGGATTACGACGTCGAACGCTCCTTCGGCCTCCACAAGATCCCCATGCCCCCCGACTGGCAAATCCGCTGGAGCACGCTTCCCCGTTTCATCGATCCCGTCCATCCCCAGCCCGGTCTACAAACCATACTTTACGGCCTCTCCAACACCGCCCATCGATTAACCCTGCGAGCACCGCCGAACCAACGTCCGACGCCCCTGAAGCTCCGCATCCACCGGCCTCCAAGCGAGTAGATGCGGAGCCCGCGAGGGCCATTCGTTTAGCTCTGCGCCCGTCTCCGTCGCCAAGCGCCCAGCGCTAGGAGTCCTCCGCCTAACAGCCAATAGGTGGAAGGCTCCGGGGTCTCCGTCACCGCAAATACGTAAGCCATGGGACTCAGCCCAAACAGCGTCTGCGAGTAAACCGGCCCTTGCTCCGGCACAAAGAAGGTTACCCCGCCGCCGGTCTGTCCAACGCTGGCTCCCAGGATGCTCGTCGCCCGAGCCAGCACTTGGGCATCGGTATCCGGTCGAGCTTGCAGCCGACCGCTGCTGAATCCGCCTCCATTGTCCAGAACAACGTCCCAAGCCGCCAACTGAAGCGCCGCCGCTTCCCATCCTTGGGAAACGCCTGCCGCGTAAGTGGAGTACATCCACGCCAATCGCGGCCCGAAGCTCAAGCCACTGGCGGGCACCAGGGTCACAGCCACCGCATCACTGCGGAGCCATACCAACGGATCAGCGCAAAACAACAGCGCCGGCGAACCATCATCGAATCGTACGCCGATCTGTCCGGCATAGTAGTTAGTCGAGTTACCGTCCAACGAAAGACCAATCACCTGATAAAGCGACGGAATCGAACCGTCCACGGTCATCGTAATTCCAAAACAGGGGGAGAGTGCGATCGCAATCGCAAACAATGCTTTCATGCAATGATGCGAAGCAATCCATCCGCCAAACAATAACTAGCTTTGAATCTTATCCTTACAGCCAAATGCCGTCCAAGCTGTACTCATTTGGTTCCCGTAACGGGGCACGAGCCAAAACAATCACCCCTTCACCGCCGCAACTGTTTCAAAATATACTTCCACACCTCCACCTCCGGCGGACGATGCGGAAACGTATCCCTCCTTGACTCCCAATCATAAAAATTCCGCACGCAGATTAACACCTTCGCCTCCGTCGCATACCGCTCCGTCTTCGGATTCTCCCCCTCGTCAAACCGAATATACGTCCGTCCATCAAAACAGATGCTCGTCCACCCCTCCTTGTGCCCGCTATGGAACGACTGCCCCGCCCGCAAACCCGCGATCACCGTCTTCTGCAACGCCAAAACCGGCTCCGGATCCTCCTTCTCTCCCCCGGCCTCAGCCTCCTTTGCAATCGCCACGCTCTCCTCTTGTACCTCACGATACCGATCCCAATTCGCCTTTTCCCACGCAATCTCCTCCGCCGGCACCTCCAGCTGCCCCTTCCAATGCGCAAACGCCCGCGCCGCTCCCTCCAAAAACTTCTCCTCCGTCCACCACTTCCGCGATGCCTTGCTCTCCACCTGCAAAGAATACAACTTTCGATTGTTGATCACCGCCTCAAATCGGAGCCAAAACGCGCGTCCCTCCCCCCCGGACGTTGTCCGCCCTCGATACGCCAATCGCTCCGCGTCCTCCAAATCCCGCTCCAACAACACCCCAATCATCTTCTCCACCGCGTACTTTACCGCCCACGGACTCCGATCATGCCAAAACTCCGTCTCCCGCGAGTCCAGCCACTCGCCCGTCAATGCTGTCGGCTCCACAAACTTACTCAGCTCTCGCTTACCCATGCAGGCTCCTCACAACTCCACAGGCGGAAAACCCTCCCCGTTTCACTCACGCCTCCTCCACAATTAGAAGTATTCCGTCGAAAGGGATACCATGGAGGCCAATGTCTGCTCTGCCAGAAGATACGGCCCCCGAAGCCGTTACCCAACTTCTCATCGATTGGAAGAGCGGTAACAAAGCCGCCCTCGATCTTCTGACTCCGCTCGTCTATCAGGAATTGCACCGCTTGGCCGACCGTTACCTCCGCAGCGAGCGCGACATGGCCACCCTTCAACCCACCGCCCTCGTCCACGAAGCCTACCTTCGCCTCGTCTCCCAAAAACTGCCGGACTGGGAAAGTCGCTCCCATTTCTTCGGCGTCGCCGCCCATCTCATGCGCCAAGTCCTCGTCGACCAAGTCCGTAAACGCAATAGCGCCAAACGCGGCTCGGGCGTCGCAAAACTCAACATCGACGAAATCGTTAGCTTCGCCCCCGCCCGCGGTCGCGATCTCGAAGCCCTTGACGACGCCCTCAATACCCTCGCCATCCAAGACGCCCGCAAGGCCAAAATCATCGAACTCCGCTTCTTCGGCGGATTCTCCCTCGACGAAACTGCCCTCGCGCTCGACATCTCCATGGCCACCGTCGGCCGCGAACAGCGTCTCGCCGAAGCCTGGCTCCACCGCGAACTCTCGCGCACCCAAACCACCTAGCCATAATGGATTCCCAGCGCTGGCAAAAAGTCGAAGCCCTCTTCAACGAAGCCCTCGAACTCCCCGCCGCCCAACGTAAAGCCTGGCTCGGGCGCGCCTGCGGCGACGATCTCGATTTGTTCAACGAAGTCGAATCTCTTCTCGATAGCGATAGCGAAGACCCCGCCGAGCTCATCGTCTCCCAAGTCCAGAACGCCGTCGTCGGGCTCCGCACCAACCAGGACGCGACCGTCGAGGGCCGCCGCATCGGCCCCTATTCCCTCGTCCGTGAACTCGGCCGCGGCGGCATGGGTGCCGTCTATCTCGCCTCCCGCGCCGACGAACAGTACGAATCCCAAGTAGCCATCAAGCTTGTCAAACCCGGTCTCGATACCGAGTTCATCCTTAAACGCTTCCGTCGCGAACGCCAGATTCTCGCCCGCCTTGAACATCCCAACATCGCCCGCCTCCTCGACGGCGGCACCACCTCCGAAAACGTCCCCTACCTCGTCATGGAGTACATCGACGGTGCCTGGATAACCAAGCACGCCGAAGCCCTCAATCTCTCGACCGAAGACCGCCTCCGCCTTTTTCTCCCCGTCCTCAGCGCCGTCCAATACGCCCATCGAAATCTCATCGTCCATCGCGATATCAAGCCCGGCAACATCCTCATCGACCACGCCGGAGCCCCCAAACTCCTCGATTTCGGCATCTCCAAGCTCCTCCTCGCCGAAACCCGCGAATCTTCCGAAACCCAAGGCATTGGCATGTTGACGCCGGACTACGCCAGCCCCGAACAAATCCTCGGCGAAACCATCCGCATCGCTTCCGACATCTACTCCCTCGGCGCCGTCCTTTACGAGCTCCTCTCCGGTGCCAAACCCCACCAAATCGACCAAATCACCCCCCTGGCTCTCCAACGCGCGATCTGCTCGGACGAAACCCTTCCCCCCAGCGCCGCTGCCTCCCGCACCAACCGGACCCTCGCCAAACGCCTCGCCGGAGACCTCGACATCATCATTCTGCGCGCCATGCAGAAAGATCCCGACCGCCGCTACGAATACGTTGAAGCCTTCGCCGAGGATATCCGCCGCCACCTCGACCATCGCCCCATCCTCGCCCGCCCCGATTCGCTCTTCTACCGCACGGGTAAGTTCGTCCGCCGCAATCGCGTCGCCGTCGCCTTCGGAGCCCTCGCCCTTGGGGCCATGATCACCGGCACCGTCGTCTCCGTCCGCCAAGCCCGCCTCGCCCAGCAACGCTTCGACCAAGTTCGCCAACTTGCCACCACCATCGTCTTCGATGTCGAACATTCCATCCGCGAACTCCCCGGTGCCCTCAAAGCCCGCCAACTCCTCGCCAAAAATGGCGTCGAATATCTCGACAATCTCGCGCTCAGCTCCGCCAACGATTGGGAACTCAAACGCCAACTCGCCAATGCCTACTTCCGTATGGGAGAAGTCCAGGGTGGCGGCACCAGCGGTAACCTCGGCAATCCTACCGCGGCCCTTGCCAGCTTCCAACGGGCCCAAGCGCTCTTGAACGACGTCATCGAACACGACCCCACCCTTCGGGAAGCCCAACTCGAACGCCTCGCCATCCTCGAACGCACCGGCACGATCCAGCGCCAATCCGGAACCCTCGCGGACTCCTTCGCAACCGTCGAACTCGGTCTCCGCGACGCTCAGGCGCTCCTTCTCCGTCTCCCGAACGATTTGGACTTCGTCAATTACACTGTCGTTTTTCATCTCAACCGCGGTCGCCTCCGTCAGCTAGCCGCCGATATGCCCGCTGCCGCGGAGGACATTGCCAAGGCCCAGTCGCTTTTGCAGCAGTTGGTCGCCGCCCGCCCTGAGAGCGGCGAAGTCCACAATAACCTGGCCTTAGCTTTTGCCCGTATGGGAGCTGTTCAGAGTCAACTCGGGGCCCGCGAAAAAGCGCTCGCCAACTATCGTGCCGGCGTCGCCGAACTCGAAACCCAAGTCGCGCGTTCCCCGGATCGCGAACAGACCAAGCGAGAACTCGTCCTCGCTTATAGCCATGTCGGCGATGTCCTCGGCAATCCTGCGTTCGATAACGCAGGCGATACGGCCGGGGCCATTAACGCTTACCGACGAATGGTGGCGCTCGCCGAAGGTATCTATCAGGCTGACGCCGCCAACGCCCGGGCGCTTTCAGATCTCGGCATCGCTCTCTCTCGCCTCGGCTCTATCCTGCCGGTTGATGAAAAACGCACGATCCTCGCGCGGTCTATCGCGCTCCTTTCCTTAGCCGTGACGAGAAATCCCAAGGATCGTGCCGGTTTCTCCCATAAAGCTTGGGCCGAGGGCGAACTAGCCTCCACGTTTCGCGCTCCAGCCGAAAGGGCCAGCGCTCGGAAGGCCTTCCAAGCTTCCGTCGACTCCGGGGAAGGAGCGCTTCTTCTTGATCCCAAAGACGCTTTGTCGCAAGCTCAGCTAGTTCGTTCCTTGCTCGGTCTAGCGCAAGAACTCCTGCACCTCGGCGACCGTCCCGCCGCGCTTTCCGTCCTCGAGAAAGTGCTCGCGCTAACTCAAAAGGCCGAAACCCATGCCAACCCGAAATCGATCTCGGCTCACCAAGTCATTGCCAAAGGCTGGGAGGCCTCTGGCATCATCCACGCCCAAATCGCCAGCATGGAGAGCGGTGCCCTTCGCCAGCGCGACCGCCAAGCCGCCATCGACGCCCACCGCAAAGCAGACGCCGCCTGGAAGCGCGTCGCCTCCCTCCCCGGCTTCAACGGTAAACATCGCCGCATGATGGACGCTAACTCCAGAGAACTCGCCGAGCTCGAAAAACTCCCCTAACTCCCGCTCAGTCCATCACGATCGCTGCGCTTCCATATAGGTTCGCAGCACGGCATTGATTCGCGTCTGGTACCCTTTCTCACGCCGCAGCCAGTCCAGTAGGTCAGCATCCAGCCTGAGTGTGACCGTCTGCTTTGATCGCGGCAACACCACCTCCGCGTTCTTCCAAAAGCTCGCATCCGTTGGACGAGCTTCCGGATCTGTCGCGATGGCGTCGCCAATGCCCTTGTCGGTCAAGGCACGAAGACGATTCCAGTCCGTGCCAAACTTAGCCGATGCTTTGCCAGTATGTCGCTCTTTCATTCCGTTCTGCACTCCATGCCGAAATGATTCGGCGGTCCGTGTCTGAAACATCCTGACGGCGTCCCCAAACGCGATTCCATGCCGCGCGAGATTCCCCCCGGTCCTTTCG
>JANODS010000996.1:0-6500 GCA_031412835.1 Acidobacteriota bacterium
GGGTGATGCTGGCGAAGCGGCTCAGTCAGCGCGGCATCGTCTTTTCGGGTGGGTCGCTGGCAGCGATCCTGTCGGCCAATGGAGTTTCCGCGGCCGTACCCTCGACTCTTCTCGATTCGACTATCCATGCTGGCTCGGCCATTGTGCTTGGCCAGGAAGGCGAAAACGTCTTCGCGATTGTCGCCGATGATCTTTTTGCGAGTGGCGACGAGGTTAGGCGCTTTGAGGGAAGCGTGGGCGCCGACCATGCCGGTGAGGGGGAGGGCTCCGGCGCCGTAGCTGGAGAGCTTGGCGAGGAGGTCCGGGCGGCCAATGGCGGCACCGGCGCGGAGGCCGGCCATGCCGTAGAGCTTGGAGAATGTCCGGAGGATGATGACGTCCTTATCCTTGGCGACAAAGTCGGAGCCGAAGGCTTCGCTGGTGAGGTGGATGTAGGCTTCGTCGAGGAGGAGGATGGACCCGGCGGGTTTATTGGCGACGAGCCATTCGATGTCGGCGCGTTTGGTGATGGTGCCGGTGGGGTTGTTGGGGTTGCAGATGTAGAGGAGGCCGGCGTTGGGGCTGGCGGCAACCATGGCTTTCACGTCATGCGAATTGTCCTTCATCAAAGGGACGCGGATGACTTTGGAGCCGATGAATTGAGCGGCGCGCTGGCCGGCTTCGTAGCCGGGGTCGGCCATGACGAAGGGTTTGTCGGCGGAGGTGAAGGCGAGGACGGCGCGATGGAGCGGGTCCGAGGAGCCGGGGAAGGGCATGATGTAGTTGGGTTTGAGGCCTTCCTGCTCGGCGAGGGTTTTCGCGAAGCTGAAGGTTTCCTCGTACATGTAGCGGCCGCCTTTTTTGACGACGCCGTAGATGGCTTCGGCGGCCTCATTACAGGGGCCGAGGGGGTTCTCGTTCGCGTTGATCTTAACGGCGTTAGGGTCTATGTTGCCGATCATCGAGAGCTGGGCGAGAGCCGGTTCGTTGAAGAGGGGGAGGGCGGCGCCAGCGGCAAAAAGGGCGCTGCCTTTGGCGAGAGCGCGACGAGAAAACTCTTTCTTGAGTCCTTCCGAGGTGAGAATTGACATGATGCGATGAGCTCCTAGCTAGGAAAACAACATGAGGTTAAGCCGGGCCTGTTTTGGACACAGACCCGGCCAAAGTGGAGTGGGTGAGCTTGTTAGAAGAAGAACCGCACGCCGACTTGGTACATACGGGCGAAGTTAGCTTGGGCGGTGATTCTGCCGAAAGCGCCGGTGCCGTAGCTGAGATTCGGGGAGCGGAACTGCGGAGTATTGAACGCGTTCAAGGATTCGGCACGGAACTGCGCCTTCAACTTCTCGGTGACCGAGAAGGTTTTGAAGATCGACATGTTCCATTCCGAGGTACCCGGGCCGCGGAGGCTAATGGTGCGGGAGAGGTTGCCGAACTGATACTTGGGAACCGCGCTGAAGGCGGCGGGGTTGAAGTACCCGTCGATGCGGCTCATGAGACCGCCGGAGGTGGCGGGGGAGACGCCGGTGGCGTTGGGCCGCTGGCCGGCACCGCCGAACGGGGCGTTGTTATTGACGGCCTGGGAGATGGCGAGCGGGAAGCCGGTCTGGTATACGGTTACCGCGTTGAAGGACCAGCCGCCGAGGGCGAGGTCGGCGTTGGTGTTGGAACCGAGCCACTTCTTGCCTTTACCGAACGGCAGTTCGTATGAGATGGCCGAGCTGTAGCGGTGGGGGGAGTGGACGGCCGAGAGCGAGTATTCGGCGTCGAGGTTATAGGCGTTTTGGATGGCGCCGTTGCCGTTGAAGAAGCTGCCGACGGAGCCGATGGAGGCGTCCATGTTCCGGGACCAGGTCCAGGAGGCGAGGAAGCTGAGACCGTTCGACATGCGCTTTTGGACGCGGGTGACGAGCGAGTCGTAGCGGGCGCGATTGTAATCGCTGTTATTGAGGGTGACGGCGTTGAACTGATTAAAGGGGCGGAGGAACTGTTCGCGGGTCATGGTAGCACCGCCGATGAGGCCGGGGCCGCCCGCGACGAAGTACGGGTTCGCGATGCGGGTGCTGGTGAGCGCCGCGCCTTCGCCATAGAACTTCGGATCGAGCTGGTTGATGTTGATGCCGCCGGCTCCGGTGACGAGGTCATACGACCGGCTGCCGACGTAGCCGACGGCAAGCGCTAAGCCGAAGGGGAGTTGGTGCTGGATGTCAAAGGAGAACTGATGGATTTGAGGAGCGCGGTGGTTTTGGGAGATGAAGCTGACCGACTGGCCGATGCCGGCGAGGAGACCGGCGCTGTTGCCGACGGGCTGAGCGACCCCGGAGGGGAAGGGGTTAGAGAGGGAGCCGACAGAGGTGAGACCGCCGTCGACGCTCGTGAGCATGGTGGTGGTGTTGGAATACCCGAGGGTGTTCTGGAAGCCGTAAGCGATGGGGGCCCAGAAGATGCCGTAGCCGCCGCGGAAGGTGGTCTTCGGGGTCCATTGATAGGCGAAGCCGACGCGGGGGCTGAACTTGTTTTTGTTCAGGTTACCGGTCATGGTGCGACCGCCGTCTTTGCCGGCGTAAAGCAAGCCGCCGACCGGGGTGAAGTTGGCGACGGGATTGGTGATGCGGATGGGGCTCTTGATGGTCTGATCGAAGCCGGTGATCAGGGTGTTGTTGGTTGCCTTGAGGCCGGTTTCGTATTCGTAGCGGAGGCCCATGTTGATGGTCAACTTGGCGTTGACTCGGAAGTCGTCATGGAAGTAGAGGGCGTAGTAGTCGACGAATTGAAACATCTTCGTGGGGGTTAGGAAGCCACCGGAGGCTGGCATGCCGAGGAGGAGCGAGGCGAGGTCGGAGCCGGTTCCGGCGGTTCCGGTGTTGCCGTTGTCGCGGGTGAACTGGTCGTTAAAGGAGAACTGGCCGGAAGCGTCGCCGAGTTCGACGCCATCAATGTGGAGACGGCGGTAGTCGGCACCGGCTTTGAAGCTGTGGCGCCCGACGAACTTGGCGACCGAGCCGAGCAGGTTCTTCGAGTGGAAGACTTGATTGTTGTTATTGGTGACCCCCATGCCCGAGAAGTTTTGCATGCCGATGTTCGGGAAGGTGAGCGACTTTACGTTTGCGAGGTAGTTGGCCGGGAAACCTAGCGAGCCGAGATTGAAACCGGCTGAGCGCTGGGAGTTGAGATTGGGGAACCGATTGAAGCCATAACGGACGGTGACGACTGTGGTGGGGTTCGGGGTAAAGATGCTGCTAACGGCGGTGGCGTCGACCTTACGGGCGAGGGTCCACTGGTCGGGGGAGGAGTTATTGCCCCACCACCATTCGCCGGGTTCGCGGCTGCCGTAGTGGAGGTAGCTGGCATTGGCGCGCCACCAGGAGGTGACTTGATGATCGAGCTTGAAGGTGGTCTGGTCGGCGCGGTCGTACTGGCTTGTGGCGGCCGAGTAGTTGGGCGAGCCGAAACCGGTGCGTTCGCTTTTGGGCGCGGGATAGCTGCGGGCGATGGCGAGGCCGATAGGGTTGATTCGGCCAGCGGGGATAATGTTGCCGGGGAAGGCTTGGCGGTTGCCGGCGCTGGTCGTGGTGAGGGGGTCGAAAATGGTTTGGACCGCACCGGAGGTGCCGCGGAGAAAGCTGCGCGAGAAGTCGCCACCGATTTCAGCGGCGGTCGGGAGGGCGAAATTGTTAGAGGTCGAGGAGGTTCCGCGGTAGGCTTCGCCGGAGATCCAGAAGAACGTTTTGTCTTTGCCGTTGTAGACTTTGGGGATCCAGACGGGTCCGCCGAGGGAGGCACCGTAGTTGCGGAAGGGCTGGTCGGGGTTCTTGATTCCGGCTCGATTGTTGAAGAAGTTGTTCGAGAGCCACGCGGTTTGGCGCATGTAGCCGAAGCCGGAGCCGTGAAGGGAGTTGGTGCCGCTTTTGAGGAAGGTATTGAACATACCGCCCCCGGTGCGTCCCATTTCGGCGTCGTAGGTGTTGGCCTGGACCTTCACTTCCTGCACCGCTTCGAGGGTGGGGATGATGACGGCGCGGTTGACCGAGTCGGTGATGGGGATGCCGTCGAGGAGGTAGTTATTGCCGCGGACGGGTCCGCCGGCCAGGGAGATGGCCGAAGAGCCGGACTGGTCTTGCATGCGGTTGAAGCGAGGGTTGCCAACGGCGACCACGTTTTGAGCGATTTTCGCCAGCATGAATGGGTTTCGACCGAGATTGGGAAGGTCGATTAATTTTTGGCGGTCAATTAGCTGACCGGCGGAGGCGTTGGCGGTTTCGATGACGGAGACTTCTTCGGTGACCATCACCGATTCGGTAACGTTGCCGACTTCGAGTTTGATGTCGACGTTAATAAACTCCTGGGTACCGACCTGGACGCCTTTGCGTTCCGATTTCTTAAAGCCGGGCGATTCGGCGACGACCATGTAGGAGGCGGGAATGACGCCGTTGAAGACGTAGTCGCCGGTAGCATTCGTCAGAGTGCTCCGGGAAATGTTGGTGCCTTGGTCGGTAATCGAGACTTTAACGTTGGCGATGACGCCACCGCCGCTGTCAGAGACTAATCCTCGAATACCGCCCTGAATTGACTGGGCTTGCGCTACTGCACAGGTGAAAGCAAGGGAAAGGGCAAGAGTTGTCCAACGAGTAACCATTTAAAGACCCCAAGTTTTAAGCGGATGCAGCCCAAGAGGGCTGGATAGACTCTAAACGGAGAGTGGAGGCTTTGCGGCTACCGGGCAAGCTGAACCAAACGAGTGGTTCGACAAAAAGGACAGACTGGAGGGCAGGGTGAGTCAACTACCGTGGACCCAAATGCTTAGGATTACGGTAGCGTAAATTTAGCTCGTCGGCTAGGGGCGCTTTGAAAATAATTCGAATGGGCCTTATAAGAAGGACTTGGAACCGTTCGACTGAATGAAGGCGCAATCGTGGTTGGAGAAGTCCAACTTGTCGGCGATGAGTTGGCGGGCGGAGAGGGATTCTCGGGCGACGCCGCCTTTGGCGTGACCTTTGGATTGGGCGAGCATGTGATAGAGTTCGTGGGCGAGGACTCGACCCATGGCTCGGCCAAGTAGTTGATTCCCTTGACTATAGTCGGCCCCGGACATGGCGGTTTTGATGGAATCGCGGAGGCGATCACACTTGACTTCGCCGAAAGGGAGGATTCGTCCGTCGGTTGTGAAGGTGAAGGCCAGGGGTCCGCGTTCGTCGAGAAGCGGGGGGAAGCTATCCATTTCGCAACGGCCTGACATCTTGAAAAAGATGAGGTCGTTGTAGGTTTGCTCGGCGGCCTCGTGGCGGTGCTTGAAGGCGAGATTGACACCGGCCTTGCGGACAATACGTTCCGCTTCGAGTTGCATCTCTTGCAGCGCTTGGGGCGAAAAGCCTTCAGCGAACTGCATGACGATGGTAACTTCCTTCTTTTCAGCAAATAAGAATAAGGGGCAACACAACAGCAACAGAGCTTTCCGCAACGGGGCGTGACCTCACGACATTAGTATAGACGCAGCGATTATCGACTGGTAACACGACTTTCTTGAGGCTGTATTAATTTTCTTTTAAAGACGAAGAAAGCGAGGAGGAGAATTCCTAGGGAGGTGGCGAAGAGGCCGGCGGTGAGGCTACGGGGCCAGAAGGACATGCGGATTTCGTGGCGACCAGGGCCGGGGACGAAGAGGCCGCGGACGCAGCCATTGGCGATGTGGATGGCGGCCGGTTGGCCGTCGATGGTGGCGGTCCAGCCGGGGAACCAGGTGTCGGAGACGATGAAGAAGGCTCGACCGGAGGTTTCGACGGTCCAGGAGAGAACGTTGTTGGCGGTTTTCTGAGAGATGATGGCACCGGGGGCCATCGTTTCCGGGGCGGTGATGCCTTCGACGACGGTATGTTGGGCTGGATCGAAACGGGCGGGGTCAAGGAGTATAGCCTTGGCGGCGGGGAACTCGGCGGCGGGGAGGAGTTGGCGGGCGAAGCGGAAGCGGGGGAGGACGGCGGGATTCTCAAAGACGGTGATGCCGTCGGGGGAGAGGGCGATTTCGCGGTAGAGGCGGGTTCGGCGGGCGGCGAAGGCGCTGGCGGGGGTGCGGGCGAGGACGTAGCGGATGCTGAAGGCGGAGAGGATTTGGCGTTGGGGGAGGAGGGCTTCGCCGCCGATGCCACTGAGGTCGAAGCCGGTTAGGGCTTGATAACGAAGCATCCACATGGGGGTGTAGTCGTTGGCGACGCTGAGGCCGTACATCATGCTGAGGAGGGGATAGGTTTGGAAGAGGGGGAAATCGAGGGGGAGGATGCGATGGGTTTGGGGGTCGAGGCCTTCTTCGAAGAGGAACGAGACTTCGGCGCGGCGTTCGGCACCGTAGAGATTGGAGGTATCGGGGTTGTCGTAGATGGAGCGGGAGACGGCACCGACGTCGAGGAGGAAGACTACGGCGAGGAGCCAGCGGGGGGCGCGGAAATAGAGACAGGCGGCGGTGGCGAGGAAGGCGAGGACGGGGTAAAGGAGGGTGGGATGGGGCCAAGTGGTGCTGGTGACGCGCCAGG
>JANODS010000997.1:0-5128 GCA_031412835.1 Acidobacteriota bacterium
GCGCCGGGGCATCAAGGCCCGCCACTCCGCTTCAGGGAAAACGAACCCAGCTCAAATGAGCCACAAAAAGCAATAACTCGCTTATAAATACATACTTAGAAGGATTGCACGAGATTCGACAAATCGAAAATCGAGTGAGCCAACCTAGCCCGGGCGCAAAAGCGAACCCAGACGACCGTTCCCGATCAACGAGCAGCAATCCCGTCCGAATCGCTTGTCATCCGACTCTCGTCCACCTGATGGCAGCAACTCTCGTCTTCGACGCGTCGATCACGTTCAACAAAAAAACGGCCGCCAGCTTGCGCCAACGGCCGTCTCTCACTTACCTACTTTACTTACTTCGTCCGGCTCGATTCGCCGCTATTCCCACCCTTCTTCGCGATCATCGCATGCGCCGCCGCCAACCGGGCAATCGGCACCCGATACGGCGAACACGAAACATAGTTCATGCCAACCTTCACGCAGAACTCCACCGAACTCGGCTCGCCGCCGTGCTCGCCGCAGATGCCCACTTCCAGGTCCGGCCGCGTCTTCCGACCCAGCTTCACAGCCATGTCGATCAACTTGCCCACACCCGTCTGGTCCAGCACGCCGAACGGATCCGCGTCGAAAATCTTCAGGTCCTCGTACTGCTTCGAGAACTTCGTATAGTCGTCGCGGGAAAGTCCCATCGTCGTCTGCGTCAAGTCGTTAGTGCCGAAGCTAAAGAACTCCGCCTGCTCCGCCACCTGATCCGCCGTCAACGCCGCACGCGGAATCTCGATCATCGTGCCGATCATGTAGTGCAGATCCGGAACGCCGGCCTTCTCCAACACTTCCGTCGCCACGCTCTTCGCGATGGCCTTCTGGTGCTCGAGTTCCTTCACGGAACCGATCAACGGAATCATCACTTCCGGCGTCACCTTGATGCCCTTTTTAGCGACCTTGGCAGCCGCTTCGAAAATCGCGCGCACCTGCATTTCCGTGATCTCGGGATACGTAATGCCCAACCGGCAACCGCGATGGCCGAGCATCGGGTTGAACTCGTGCAGCTCTTCGACGCGCTCCAGCAACTCGGGCAACTTGACCTTCAAGTCAGCCACCGGAATGCCATACGCCTTCGACATCTCTTCCTTGGCCTTGGCGCTTGCATGCGGCAGCTTCGCCAAATCCACCATCAAGTTCTCGCGCTTCGGCAGGAACTCATGCAGCGGCGGATCCAGCGTCCGGATCACCACCGGGAAGCCGTCCATCGCCTTGAACAAGCCCTCGAAGTCGCTCCGCTGCATCGGCAACAGCTTCTTCAAAGCCGCCTTCCGAGCCTTCACGTCCCGCGCCAGAATCATCTCCTGCACGATCGGCAACCGCTCTTCGGCAAAGAACATATGCTCGGTCCGGCAAAGACCAATGCCCTCGGCCCCGAACGCGCGCGCCACTTTCGCATCCCGCGGAATGTCCGCGTTCGCCCGCACGCCGAAGCTGCCGCGGAACTCGTCCACCCAGCCCATAAACTTGCCAAACTCGCCCGAGTTCGGGTCCGCTTCGTTCGTCTTCGCCTGGCCCAGGTACACCTTGCCCGTCGTGCCGTCGATCGAAATCCAATCGCCAGCCTTCAGCGCCACGCTCTTGCCGCCGCTCTTCACAACCGCCGTGCCCTTGTGCTCGTCGATGACCAAATCACCCGCGCCCACAATGCAAGGCCGACCCATGCCACGCGCCACCACGGCCGCATGCGAAGACTTGCCGCCGATCGCGGTCAAAATACCCTTCGCCGCGTCCATGCCGGCGATATCGTTCGGAGTCGTCTCTTTCCGCACCAGAATCACCGGCGAACTCTTCGCCGCTTCCACTGCCGCATCCGCGCTAAACGCAATCCGGCCCACCGAGGCGCCCGGGCTCGCCGCAATGCCCGTCGTCAACACCGGCAGCGTCTTCAACGTCGCCTGGTCGAATACCGGGTGCAACAACTGGTCCAACTGGTTCGGAGCCACCCGCAGAACAGCCTCTTCCTTCGTGATCAGGCCCTCTTCGTGCATGTCCACAGCCAGCTTCACCGCCGCCGGACCAGTCCGCTTACCGTTGCGCGTCTGCAACATGTACAACTTGCCTTCTTCGATCGTGAACTCGAAGTCCTGCATGTCGTGGTACTGCTGTTCCAGCTTCTGCGTCGTCTCAAAAAGCTGCTTGAACACAGCCGGCATCACATGCTCCAGCTCAGCGATCGGCGACGGCGTCCGAATTCCCGCCACCACGTCCTCGCCTTGCGCATTGATAAGGAATTCGCCGTAGAAAACCTTGTCGCCGTTGCCAGGGTCACGCGTGAAGCCCACGCCCGTGCCCGACGTATCGCCCAGGTTGCCAAACACCATCGCCTGCACGTTCGCGGCCGTACCGATGTTGTCCGGGATCTTTTCCATCTTGCGGTAGTACACCGCCTTGTCATTCCACCACGACCGGAACACCGCATCGCGGGACATCTTCAGTTGTTCGCGCGGGTCCTGCGGGAACTCTTTGCCGGTCTTCTTCTTGACGAGCTTCTTGTACTCCACCACCACGTTCTGCAAGTCTTCCGCATTCAGGTCCGTGTCCAGCTTCGCCTTCCGCTTAGCCTTCTGCGCGTCAAAAATGTGGTTGAACTCTTCCATGTGGATTTCAAGCGCAACCTCGCCGAACATCTGGATGAACCGGCGATAGCAGTCATAGGCGAAACGCTCGTTGCCCGTCTTGACGGCCATGCCAACCACCGACTGGTCGTTCATGCCCCGGTTCAAAATCGTGTTCATCATGCCCGGCATGGAGAACTTGGCGCCGGAGCGAACGCTGAGCAACAGCGGATCTTTCGCATCGCCCAACTTCTTCCCGGTCTCTTTTTCAAGACGGGTCAAAGCCACTTCCATCTGGTCTTCAATCTCTTGCGGAACAACGTTCTTGTTCTCGAAGTAGATGTTGCAGACCTGGGTCGAAATCGTGAATCCCGGAGGACACGGAATGTCGGCCTTGCACATTTCGGCTAGCCCGGCGCCTTTGCCGCCCAGCGTGTCCTTCATCTTGCCGTTGCCTTCGGTCTTCTTACCGAAGCTGTAGACGTGTTTCTGCATCAATATCTCCTAAAGCGATTTGGTGACAATCTCCGAGAAGTCGGCGATTGACGAAAACTCAGTGATTAGCTGGTTGAGCAAGCGCAAGCGATTGTCCCGGACAACAGGGTCCGGATCGTTCACCAGCACTTCGTCGAAAAAATGGTCGATCGCGGGCCGCAGCCCCGCAATCCGTTCAAGCTGCGCCGCATAGCCGCCATCTTTGATGGCCGCCTGCGCTGCCGCCGCGGCCACTCCGGCCTCGGCCTCGTTGAAGAGGCTCGCGTCCGGCGCGCCCGCAGGCAGCGTACCCGCCTGCGTAAGAATGTTTTTGATCCGTTTGAACGCCGCTGCCACCGGCTCGAAGTTCGGCGTCGGCCGTACCGCCGTCACGGCTTCGAGCCGCGCCAACGCGTCCTTCACATCTTCCCAACCGACGGCCAACACGGCGGCAATCTCATCGTAGGCCGCGCCTTTCACTTCGCGGAAATAGTGCTTCAGCCGCTCGACGAAAAACTCTTCGAGCTTCGCGTCGCCCGCGCACAACTCCCGCAGCGAAGGCGTCAACTCGCCCTCCATCAAAATCTTCACGACGCCCTGCGCCGCCCGGCGCAACGCAAACGGATCCTTCGATCCCGTCGGAATCATATCCACCGCGAAGCAACTCCGCAGCGTGTCGATCTTGTCCGCCAATGCCAGCGCCTGCCCAGTCGCTGTCGAAGGGATCGAATCCTCCATCGACAATGGCTTGTAGTGCTCGTAGACAGCCTTGGCAACTTCCGCTTTGCCGCCCTGCGCCGCAATGTAGAGGCCCCCGATAATTCCCTGCAAATCGGTGAACTCTTTCACCATCTCGGTCGTCAAATCGGCCTTCGCCAAGTACGCCGCCGCCGCCGCGTCCTCGCCGCCCAGCTCCTGCGCCAAAGCCACCATCCGCGTCGTCTTTTCAAGATACGACCCGATCTTGGCCTGGAACGTCACGTTCGCCAAATCCGCCACCCGGTCCGTCAACGTCCGCTTCTGGTCCACATCGTAGAAAAACCGCGCATCGTTGAACCGCGCCCGCAGCACCCGCTCATTCCCGCGCACCACGTGCCCTTCGGGATCGCTCGGAATATTCATCACCGCAATAAAGTTCGGAGCCAACGAACCATCCGCCGCGCTCACCGCGAAGTACTTCTGGTGGAACCGCATCACCATCGTCAGAACTTCTTTCGGCAGCGTCAGATAGCTCGCGTCGAACCCACCCAAAATCGCCGCAGGGTACTCGGTGATAAACGTCAGCGTCTCCATGAGCTTCGGATCGGCCTGCACCGCGCCCAACGCCTGAATCTCGCGTTCAATCTTCGCCCGCCGCGCCGCACTCGACACGATCACAAAATTCTCTTCAAGCGAGCTCTCGTAGCCCGCAATCGTCACCGGAATCGCCCCCCGCGAACCCAACCGCCGATGCCCAAACGTCTCGCCACCCGACGTCACCCCCGCCAACTCAAACCCAACAACCTCATCGCCGAGCAACGCCACGATCCACCGAATTGGTCGGATGAACTTCGGCCCGCCCTTCCCCGTCCAAAACATCGACTTCGGAAAGTTCAGCTTCAGAATCAGATCCGGCAACAGCTCCGCCAGCAACTCGCCGGTCGACCGACCCGCCACCTGCCGTCGAAACGTGAAGTACTCGCCCTTCGCCGTCGTCTCCACTTTCAAGTCGTCGACACCAACGCCGTTCTTCTTCGCAAAGCCTTCCACGGCCTTCGGATTCGCCCCCTTCGGCGGCCCGCTTACAACCTCTTCGCTATCGGCCTGCCGAGCGACCAACCCCTCCGCCCACAGCACCAACCGCCGACCCGTCCCGTCGGTCCGGGTCACCTTTCCGCCCAGCTTATGCCCATCCAGCACAGCCTGAAAATCTTTACCCAACTGCTCCAGCGCCGCCGGAATCATCCAATCCGGAATCTCCTCGGCACCCACTTCCAGAAGGAACGGCAGCATCACGCCACCTCCTTCATCGTCCGGAACGGCTCTTGATCCACCCACGCCTGGGCCACGCCCACCGCAATTTTCCTGACCCG
>JANODS010000998.1:0-5558 GCA_031412835.1 Acidobacteriota bacterium
TATCTCCCCTTCAGTTGGCGCGGCTTCTTCGATTTCGGTGCCGGTGCCCTCGGCGATATGGCCTGCCATATCCTCGGCGCCCCCAACATGGCACTGCATCTTTCCAAGCGCAAAATCGTAGGCGTCGAATGCGTTAAAAAGGATGGCGTCAGCCCCTTCCAGTTCCCCAAGGCCTCCGTCATCCGTTTCGACTTCGCCCCCTACGGGGATATGCCGGCGCTCAAGGTCTTCTGGTATGACGGCATGAAGGAAAGCCCAAAAATCACCGGCGTTCCCGATGGCGAATGGGTCGGCGACCCACCCTTCATCCGCCAGGCCGGAGGCCGGACCGGTCCTGCCCGCTCCACCGCCGCCGACTTCCGTTCCCCCGGCCGCGTCTACACCGCCGCCGACTTCGACGCCCTCAAAGTCCCGGGTGCGGACATCCTCCGGCCCACTCCCAACGGCAGCGTCTTCCTCGGCGATAAAGGCGTCCTCACCACCGGCACCTACGGCGAGAACACCCGCCTCCTCCCCATCGAAAAGATGAAGGATTACCGGATGCCGGCCCCGCTGCTCACCCGCTCCCCCGGCCACATGCGAGACTTCATCCGCGCTGCCAAAGGCGGTGCCGAAGCGTGCTCCAACTTCAACGTCGCCGCCCCGTTCGTCGAATGGATGCTCCTCGGCGTCATCGCCCTGCGCCACGAAGGCAAGCTCGAATACGACCCCGAAAAAATGCGCATCACGAACAACCCCGAAGCCAACAAACTCCTCAAGCCCACCTTCCGCAAAGGCTGGGAGTTCCACACCGTCAAGCTGTAAACTCCGAGGTCCACCATGCGCGCCCTTGCCCCCCTAGCCCTGTTCGCCCTTCCCCTGCTAGCCCAGCACGGGCGCTACCTCAGCGACTCTAACAACGCCGCCATCGGCGACCCCGTCGCCATCGCCGCCGGCACCAAGCTCTTCATGGGCTCCTGTGCCGGCTGCCATGGCCCCGATGGCGGCGGTGGCGCTCGCGGACCCAACCTCGTCCGCCGTTCCCTCTGGCACCCCCTCAGCGACGACGCCATCTTCCAAGTCGTCCGCAAAGGCGTCCCCGGCACCGACATGCCCCCCACCAAACTCGCCGATGACCAAACCTGGAACCTCGTCGCCTTCATCCACGCCCTCACCGGCCCCGCCAGCACGAACCCCGTCCCCGGCGACCCCGCCGCCGGTAAGGCCGTCTTCTGGGGCACCAAGGCCGGCTGCAACAACTGCCACGCCATACGCGGCCAGGGCGGCAGCATGGGCCCAGACCTCAGCAACGTCGGCGGCAGCCGACCCCTCGCCGTCATCCGCGAAGCCATCGTCGAACCCGCCAAGGATCTCTACTACCTCGGCAACGAAGCCGCCACCGTCGTCCTCAAAAACGGTCAAACCCTCCGCGGCGTCGCCAAAAATCGCAGCAACTACTCCCTCCAACTCGTCGATACCGGCGGCGTCCTCCACCTGCTCCAGATGAGCGACATCAAGCACCTAACCCTTTCCGCCTCCACCCCCATGCCCACCGACTTCGCGACGCGCCTGTCTAAAGCCGAACTCCGCGACCTCCTCGCCTACCTCGCCGCTCAGGACGCGCGAGCGGCCGAGTCAAAAAAGGACGCGCGAGCGGCCGAAAGCAAAGGTTCCCCCCAATGAAACTTCTCCTGAGCCTCTTGCTCGCCACCGCCGCCATCGCCCAAGTCCGCCATGAAGACGTTGCCAAAGGCCCCGGTGCCGACTGGCTCACCTACGCCGGTTCCTACAACG
This sequence comes from Acidobacteriota bacterium, assembly GCA_031412835.1. GTDB lineage: Bacteria > Acidobacteriota > Terriglobia > Bryobacterales > Bryobacteraceae. The sequence goes on from JANODS010000998.1 coordinate 1,774, forward strand.
GTTGGCGCTACAGCCCCCTCTCCCAAATCACCGCCGCCACCGCGAAAAACATCGTGCCAAAGTGGGTCTACCACGTCCCCGGTGCCCGCGGCCTCCGCAGTTCGCCGCTCGTCTACCAGGGCGTGCTCTACATCACGAGCGGCAACTCCATTCACGCCGTCGATGCCCGCAGCGGCCGCCTCGTTTGGCAGTACGCCGACCCCCGCGCCAAAGAAGCCGGCCCCAACCGCGGTGCCGCCATCTGGGCCGATAAAGTCTACTTCACGACCTCCGACAACTACCTCACCGCCCTCAACCGCCACACCGGCGCGCTCATCTTCAATAAGAAATTCGCCGACGTCAACAAAGGCACCACCTCCACCTCCGCCCCCGTCATCGCCAAAGGCAAAGTCATCGTCGGCAGCGCCGGCGGCGACGGCGGCATGCGCGGCTTCGTCATGGCCCTCTCCGCCGACACCGGCGCCGAACTCTGGAAGGCGTACACCGTCCCCGCCAATGGCGAAAAAGGGGCCGAAACCTGGGGCAATCTCCTCGAATGGGGCGGCGGCGCGGCGTGGCTCTCCGGCACCTACGACCCCGAACTCAACACCCTCTTCTGGACCACCGGCAACCCCTGGCCCGACTACAACGGCAGCGTTCGCATGGGCGACAATCTCTACACCTGCTCCCTCCTCGCCCTCGATCTCGACACCGGGAAAATGAAGTGGTACTTCCAATTCACCCCGCACGACACCCACGACTGGGACGCCCAATCCTGGCCCATCCTCGTCGATACCGAGATTAACGGCCGCCCCCGCAAAGCCGTCCTCCACGCCAACCGCAACGGCTTCTTCTACGCCCTCGACCGCGTCACCGGCGAGTTCCTCCGGGCCACCCAACTCATCGACAAGATCACTTGGGCCAAGGGGATCGACGCCAAAGGTCGCCCCCTCATGCTCCCCGACAGCGAACCCACGCCGCAAGGCAACTGGGTCTGCCCCAGCGTGAAAGGTGCGACCAATTGGATGGGCCAATCGTACAACCCCAACACCGGCCTGCTCTACGTTCTTACGCTGGAACAGTGCGGCATGTACTACCGTTCCTCGCAGGAACCGCAGCCCATGAAGAACTTCTCCGGCGGCGGTGCCACCGAAGAGGGCGGCCAGGTCATCCTCCGCGCCCTGGACCCGAAAACCGGCAAGCGCGTTTGGGAGTACCCCATGACCGGCCTCGGCCGCATGTGGACCGGCACCGTTTCCACCGCCGGCAACGTGCTCTTTAGCGGTGACGACGACGGCCACTTCGTCGCCCTCGACGCCAAGACCGGCAAGAACCTCTGGCACTTCAATATCGGAGAAACGCTCGGCGCCTCGCCCATCACTTACTCTGTCGATGGCAAGCAATACGTCGCCATCGCCTCGGCCTCCGCCGTCTACTCGTTCGGCCTCTTCGAACCCGCCGTCGGCGTCGACGCGCCCATCATCGAATTCAAAAAGTAAGCCCTCAACTCGGTCGGCTATTCGTTGGCAACTGCCCGCCGAAGCGCATGTAGGTCGTCTGTCCGGTCATTGAGCCGCTCGATATCGAACACATCCCCATCGCAATATCCGAGAAGTAGACAACCGCCGCCACTCTCCCGTCCACGAGAAACGCCCCGTGAATTAGCCCCGCCTCCGGAATTTCCACCAGCGTGCCGCTCAGCCGAAAATGGCTCTTACCGCCCGATACCTCGTAGGCCTCGCCAATCATCTGCAGCAGGTCCCGCGCCCGCGGCGCGCTCAGCACTCGCCCCAGCGTCTTGAAGTCTCCCTTCTCGACAAAATTGGTGAAGAAGTAACTCTGGAATTCGGCGAAGTCGGTTGCTGCAACCAGCATCTTCTTCAGCTCATTGGCTTCATTAATCGTCATAGGTTCATGTGCGGCACCCCATGAAAGTACCACACCATCTCCGGACCTTCAATCTGCCAGGCGTCCCAAACTTGATCGAAGCCGATGTCGTATTTCCCCCCACACCAGGAGACACAAAGTCGGTTGACGATCTCCTTCTTCTGAATGGTTGCGATGGTTGCGTTGACATCGTCCGCGCGGAACATCGCCATCATGCCGCGCATCGTTTCGATCAGGCCTTTCGCTCCGGGGCTTGCACAAACTGCTTGAAGGCAGTGCCCTCATACCAGCAAGGGTTGCCGTCGTTGCACCGGCGAGTAACAGGATGTCCGGTATACAGGAATTCAAAATTCTCGTCCGCCGGTGTACCGAAGAAACCGACAGAGCGACCCGGATTGGAATTAAAACGGGACAGAGCCACGAGCGTAAGCGAGTGGTCTTTTACCCTGTGGCGCGCTTAGACCAGTTCGATGGTTACCCGTCGCCCGACAATCGCTGCCGCGCGTTGCAGGCTGCCCAGAGTGATGTCGTTTTTGGGGTCGAGAATTCGATCTACTTGACTCCGGCTTGTATGGAGCAGCGTTGCCATCTTGTTTTTCGAGATCTTTTTTTCCTTCATCGCCTCCCCGAGTTGCCAGGCGACAACTTCTTTCACTGCCTGCGCCTGCGCGTCTTCGAAGATGCCTTCTTCCTTGAGAAAATTATCGATGCTCGAACCCATATTCTGCTTGCTCATCGCACTAACTCCTTTTGGCGCTTTCCCGCCGTTTCCAAATCCTCAACCGGTGTTGCCCATGTCTTTTTGATGAAGGCGTGCCGTGCGACGAGGTGCCCAAGGTGGAAGCTTAGAAGCGCACAGGCCGCGCAGGCACGGCACCACGGGCGAGGAACTCGCCATCCTGCCCGGCCGAAGCGAGTCCGTTGTGCGCGTGTTCCTCAAAAGCACGCACGCCGTTCGCCTCGTCGCCATTTCCGCGCCGATCTCCGACAGCTCGTCCCCCATGGGTCGGTACAATCGGCACAACCACTGGCCAATGCCATCCTATCGGCCTGCCGCATTTGGCAGTCCGGTTTCATTCTTCTTTACCGGCGGTCTCATCCATGCCGAAAGCATCCCGTGCCCCGTGACGGATATGAACGATGCCAACGGACTGATCCCGTTCATTGACCTGATCGATAACCCGGTAGAGATGAGGCTTTTTGCCATGAAATGTCTGACGATGCGCAGTGCTCTCCGGGGTCACCGCGCCACGGTTCGGGTGCTGATCAAGGCTGTAAAGGGCCGCCGAGAGGGCGTTGAACCAAGCGAACGCCTGTTTGCTCGACTCGGCGTGGATCGATTCGTAAATCTCTTCAAGATCGCGGAGCGCCCGCGTTGAGATTCTAACGAGGTATGCCATGCTTGGTGCGGAACTCTTCGAGAGCTTCGCGGGCCGGACGATGCTGTCCTCGCGCGAGGTCATCCATGCCTTGGCGGATGCCTTCTCTGGCGTCGGCCCGCGCGACGATATCCATCAGCCGGTGGTACGTTGCGGCGTCCTGCAGCACGGCCTCCACTTTCCCCTCAACGGTCAGAATAATGGGGCGTTTGTCCTGCTTCAATTGCTTCATGAACTTCCCGGAGTTTCGCCGGAATGTCGTGAGCGACTGGATATCTTTGGTGATGTCGAGCATAGAGCCTCCTCCTCCTACGAGTTTGGCACTCCTTTCGGCGGTAGTGGTCGAGGGTATGAACAGCGATGCCGAGGGTGGCGGCGTAGGCGGCGCGGGATTGGCCGCTGTCGGCGAATTTCCGGGCGAAATCGAGGAGTTCCTGACGGGTGCGGCGGGGTTGTTTCACACTTATACGTCAGCATACGACCGGGAACGATGGAAGGCTGGGGTTAGTCGTTCGGATACTTTACAGCGGCCCATCGACT
>JANODS010000999.1:0-4010 GCA_031412835.1 Acidobacteriota bacterium
AGCCACCGGCGCTTCGACCGGTGGAACCGTTACCACCTCGACCAACTGCACCTCTTCTCCAGCCGGGTTAATCGCCATCACCGGCGTGCGTTTCAACTCCGCGACCATCGGCGCTTCGCCCAGTTTGGCCGGCTCAGTCACTTCCAGCGGAATATCGGTCGGCATGAACAGAACCGTTCTGTTCTCCGCCTTGGCCAGTGCAGTCGCCTTTGCCTTGGGGTAGACAAACTCTTCGCCCCAATTCTTGCCAGGGTAGAACCACGCCCCTAGCGCTTCCGGTTGCCCGGCCGGCCGTTCGCGAAATGTGATCACGGTCTTGTCGGTCGCCTTCAGCCGATAGTTCGGAATCGCGAGGATCGTAGCGTACACCGTCAATTCGTCCTTGCTGAAAATCTGGACGATGTGGCGGTCGGACTGCGAATCGAGGATCTTAAAAACATAGGTCCCGGCCGGGAGCACCCCCCAACCAGCCAGGTGAACGCCGGGGATTTCCACGGGTTCGCTGAACGTGATCTCGCTCTTGCGGTTCCAGGTATCGGCTTGGGCGTCTGGCGCGACGATCGATCCCATTGCCGCCAGGCAAAATACGGTCGAGACTACTCGTAAATATTTCATAATATTTCCTTTTTCCGGGCTCGAAAGTTTTGTTTCAACGCGGCAATCGAATATTGGCGGCGCCGTCCCACAGGCCCACCGCCTGTAGAATCCACACGCAAACCACGACGACGACCACTACGTTCAAAATCGATTTAATGCTCGAGGCCATGGGGATGTAGCGATTGATCAAGTACAGCCCCATCCCGATAATCACCAGCATCACGACAAGATTTAGCAAACTCATATTTGGACTCCTTCCTCTGCCTCTTCTCTGCAATTGGTCGCCCACTAGCCTCCCGCGGCGCCCTAAAGCCCGCCTGTATAGTTTTGGCTCTCCCAGCGGCCATCCAGCGGACCGCCAGGCGTTGACCCGCCCACGTCATCCGATCAAATATGGTCACCCTTTTTTAATATTTAAATGGTATGGTTGAGCTTCGACAAGCTTTCCCAGTCGACGTCAGACTGCGTAGATCGACGTCGGGAATACGGATCTACCCTGGCTCCCGCCACTTCCACATCGCGATCGACCGCTTGGCTCTCCGAGCATGGGCCCAGAGAGTTGCAACTGCTCCTCCGGGCAATAGTCTTTCATCCCTCCGCGCCTCTGTTGATCACCGACGACCACGGCAAGACCGTCGATGCTTCGGTGGGTGCCGCCCGGCTCCTGGGGATTCCGCGGGCGCGCCTGCTGGGGATCAACCTCGATAATCTGGTTCCCCCACCCTTTACCCCGGAAGTCACCAATCTCTACCGATCCCTGCAAGAGCAGGGAGAGCTCGAAGGATCGATTCAAGTCCTCGCGGCGGACCAGACCCCCCGCGATCTTGCTTATTCGGCCAAAGCAGCAGTGTTGCCCGCTCACCATGTGGTGGCGCTGCGCGATCGCGAAAAAGGGTTGGAGCCGATTCCCTCTTGGGTCAAGGATTATGCGCTTTTTCTGCTTGACCCGGATGGCCAGATCGTCAGTTGGTTTGCGGGTGCCACCCGCTTGTATGGCTATCCCGCCTCCAAGGCGATAGACGCCCACTTCTCGGTGTTGCATCCCGCCGATGAGTCGATGAAGGGTCGAGCGAATGACGAGCTGAAACGGGTTATTGCCCGCGGGCACCTGGGCACCGAAGGTTGGCATTCCCGCGACGACGGGTCGCGTTTTTGGGCTAACTCGGTCACCTTGGCGCTACGGGATGAAACAGGGCAGTTGCAAGGGTTCGCGCGGATCGTCCGCGATTTCAGCGACCGGCGGGAACTCGACGAAAAGCTGCGCCGCAGCCGAACGTTCTCCAGCGGTGCCACGCCAGAGACTGGCATCGCCGGGGTCGTGTCTGGAGAGTTTGAGCAAATTCCAGAGGCCAACGAAGCCTTTCTGGCTATTGTTGGCTACACGCAGCAAGACGTGACCGATGGGCGGTTGGATTGGATGCGCCTCACCCCTCCGGAGTACGCCGCCCTGGATGAGTTGGCGCATGAAGAGGGTCTGCAGTTCGGGGCCTGCGCACCGTACGAGAAGGAGCTGTTTCGCCAGGATGGCAGTCGGATTCGCGTGCGGGTGGTTTCCGCCATTCTAAAGGTAATTCCGTTCCGTTGGATCACCTATATTCAGGATCTGCGGGCACCTGAGCTCAACTCGGCCAACTGGAATGCTGACGACGACGAAGCAGACGAAGAAGAAGACGACGTCGATATCGGTGCGCTCGACTTTGACGAAATGGCGGGACAGAGCATGGCCCTGCGCCGGGTGCAACGGCAGATCGCCATGGTCGCGCCGACGGGCGCGAACGTGCTCGTGCTCGGCGAAACCGGCACCGGTAAGGAGTTGATTGCCCGCGCTGTGCATCGCCTCAGCCCGCGCCATAACCATCCCTTTGTTTCGCTGAACTGCGCGGCGATCCCTACTGGTCTGCTCGAAAGCGAACTGTTCGGCTATGAACGCGGGGCTTTCACCGGCGCGCTTTCGCAGAAAATGGGCCGTTTTGAAATGGCGCACAAGGGCACGCTGTTTCTCGATGAAGTCGGGGATATCCCGGTGGAATTGCAGCCCAAGCTGTTGCGCGCCCTTCAGGAAAAGTCGTTCGAACGTTTGGGCGGCACCAAGACGATTCCAATTGATGTCCGGCTGGTGGCCGCGACGAACCGAAATCTTGGGGAGATGATGGGCGAGAAGCTGTTTCGGAGTGATCTCTATTATCGGCTGAACGTCTTTCCCATCACCAGCCCTCCCCTGCGAGACAGGCCGGAGGATATTGCGTTGCTCGCCCGGCATTTTGTGGCAAAGTATGCCGCGAAAATGGCTCGACCGATCACAAACATTCCGCCGGAAACGATCAAGGCGCTGCTCGATTGGCCTTGGCCAGGCAATATTCGGGAACTTGAGAATTTCATGGAAAGGTCCGTGATTGTTTCGCGAAGCACCACGCTCCGGGCCCCGTTGGCCGAGATTCGTCTGGACCCTTCATCGCTCGCTGCATCGGGCCCGCCCGCCAGTGGGTCGTCGTCGCTCGAAGAGGTGGAGAGAGATCATATCCTGCGTGCCCTACGGGAGTGCGGCGGGGTAATTACCACCGCCGCCACCCGGCTCGGGCTCCATCGCACCACGCTGAACGCGATGATGAAAAAGCTGGGCATTTCCCGCAAGGACATTTAGCCCGGACGGGACACGCCGCTATTTGGTCGCCGCGTGATAGCGATCTTCAAACTCTTTTACTTGTTTGGCCGCCTCGTCCTTCGCAAGTCCGTACCGCTCTTGGATCTTGCCGACAAGTTGGTCCCGACGACCGGCCAGCACGTCCAACTCGTCGTTGGTCAGCTTGCCCCATTGCTCGAGCACCTTGCCCTTCACCTGCTTCCAATCACCGGCCAGAATATCGCTGTTCATTTTGTTTTTCCTCTGTACGCATTTGCGGACGACTGAGCTCGTGCAGGTCGGTGGCCAAATCGCCAAGTCCTTTTCCCTCCCTCAGTTTAGGGTGCCTTGGGAGGCCCGCAAGGTCGAAAATCCTTCGTTGAGTGACCATCCTCGGTCATGAAATGGCCACCCGTGGGCAGGGTGCCGACTGCTTAACGCAACTCTAATCTGCTGCGACGGCCGCCCCAGTTTTTCTATTGTGCGCGGCCGTCGCCAGCGCGCTCGCGCCGCGGAACAGGCCATGGTGGAAGTAAGTGTGACCGAACCGTGACCGTAAGTAACCGGTCGTTTGCCACGGGCTCCTAACTCGGCTACCCCGGTTAGGAATAAGTCCGTACAAGAGTTCGTAGAGTCCAGTTTAATTCCTCAGCCAGCTTACTTAGGGTTGATTGGCGCCGCGATGGACGGTCTGGGCTTCCGCTGTCGGAGGTAGCTTTCGGCAAAGTAGCCTTTGCCAGTGAACTCCCTTCGAGCTGATCCCGACTCACGGATCGGACACCGCGTGACCATA
>JANODS010001000.1:0-4809 GCA_031412835.1 Acidobacteriota bacterium
GGACGCACTTACATCCTCGTAAAGGTCACCGCCGACAACGGCATGTACGGAATCGCGGAAGCCTACGGCACCCCGGGCTTCGGCGTCAAAGAACAGATCCACTCCCTCAAGCCATGGCTAGTTGGCAAGGACCCACTCGAAATCGATAAGCTCTACACCCTAATGGGCCAAGGTGGCTCCAACCTCTCCGGCACCCGCACCGACGGCTCCGCCCACAATTTCATGCGCGCTGCCTCCGGCATCGAGATGGCCCTTTGGGATCTCGCCGGCAAACTCCTCAACGTCCCCTCCTCCTCCCTCCTCGGCGGCCGCTTCGCCATCAAGACCCGCGTCTACAACCACGCCGCCCCCAAGGACATGCTCGACAAAGCATCCTGCCGCGAGTGGGCGGCTCAAGTCAAATCCGACCCCGCCGGCTTCACCTGCCACAAATTCGTCTTCCCCCACGAAAAACACTCGAACCGCCTCCTCTCCACCAAAGACCTCCTCAACGTAAAGAAGGGTTTCGACAACTGCCGCGAAGCCGTCGGCTGGGACCACGACATCATGGTCCACTGCCATTGGGAATACGACGTCCGCACCGCCATTCAAATCGCCCAAGCCGTCGAAGACATCAAGCCCGTTTGGCTCGAAGATCCCCTCATCGTCGACTACTCCGACTCCTGGAAGCGTCTTTGCGCCAGCTCTGAAGTCCCCATTTGCATGGGCGAAAACCTCGCCCGCCGCGAAGGGTTCCTCCCCTTCATCCTGAACCAAGGCGCCGACATCCTCCACCCCGATCTCCGCAATTCCGGCGGCTTCCTCGAAACCAAGCGCATCGCCGACTTCGCCGCCCCCTTCGGCATCCCCATGGGTACCCACAACACCGGCAGCCAAGTCAACACTTACGCCAACGCCCAGTGGGCCTTGAGCATCCGCGACTTCATAGCCATGGAAACCGTCACCGGCAAGGGCGGCTGGATGGACCAGCTCCTCCTCCTCGATGGCCCTTACATCAAGGACGGCCACATCGCCGCCACCGAAAAGCCCGGCCTCGGCTACGACATAAACCCCGACACCGCCAAAGCCCACCTCGCCGCCGGCGAAGTCTGGTGGACCTAGCAGATGCGCAAAATCCGGTGCAGCACCAACCGCGCTAAAACCGACCCCACAGCCTCCCCGGACTGTCCCTCCAAGGCATCAGCCACGGTATCCGCCTTATGAACCGCATGGAGGAACGAGAGGACCGATTCGCCGACCACCGGGTCGGGCAAAAGCGAGCCGCTCCCGCTTCGCATCACAATCCGTCCGCCCTCGCTCGCTGCGAACGGAGACTCGCGGTGGATCACGGTCCCATCGACGATCCGCAACCGCCGGGTCAGCCATACCTGCCACGGCTCGTCCAACCCTCGAGCCGCGAACACCAACGGATCGATCAGGCTACGCTCCAGCTCGCCCCATTTCTCGGGCCCCAAACTCAACTCCCGCACCCCGTCCCCGCACGCTTCCACCACGAGCAGCGCCGGCGCCAGATGGTCGACGCCACAAGCGCGGTAATGAGCCACCTGCCGCGCCGTCTCTTCCCACAGCGGCTCGCCCGATAAGAACCTGCCGTTGGCGATGTACAACGCCGCGTTCACCTCCAAGTCGACCGGCCGGGGTGCCTGCAAAATCGTCACCCGACCCGCGGCGGGTAGGCGCTCCGCAATCCTCTCCTCCGCGCCAAGCCCGAAATCGGCCAGCACGAACCCCGTCCCATTTTCGGCCAGATAGTCCGGCATCTCCGCAAGAATTCGTCGCGTCAACTCATCCCCACGCGAGCCCCCATGGAGAAAGAAAACCGAAATATCACCATCGGCACAAGCCAAAAACGGAGGCTGCGATACGATGAGCTCGAAACGTTCGCCCTCCACTGGAGCAAAAAGGTCCCCGTAGCGAAACGATACGTTCTCCACGCCGTTCATCGCCGCGTTGAGCCGTGCCATCGCGATCGCTCTCGGATTTAGATCCGTCCCCACCACGCGCCCAGCCACCCGCGCCAGCAGCAAGGCCAGCACGCCACAACCACAACCCAGGTCGAGCGCGGACTCGATATCGGATTGCGGATACGACGCCCGCGCCAGCACTTCGGTCGTCGGTCCCAGCGCCATCACCGTATCCCGCCCCACGCCCGCGCGATCAGCAAACAGATACAGTTCATTGACCATCTGTAGCTGAAACGGGCTCAGCCAACCGCCCTCAATCTCGACTACGATCCCCTTCCCCACGGCGAACTCGAACCACGCCTCCCCCAGCGCTTTCGCCGCCACGTCCCGCGCCAAGGGAACGTCGAAAGCAAACAACCGCAGAACAACCGCCGCCGGGCTAGGGTCGCATCGATAGGAGTTGACCAACCAATCGGTGCGCAGAGACGCCGGAAATCGTTCGCTCGCTTCCTGCCGCGCCAGGGTGAAGTCCTTGGTCAGTCCAAGGCCCCGAAGGTGGTGCACGAACGCCAACCACCTCGGGCGATCACCCGCATCGGGCACCGGAAACAGCGAAGCAAACATCCGCTAAGCCTTGCGAAGCTTAATCGAAAAACCTTGCCGCCCCGAACCCAGGACCTTCTGCGTAACCGTCGAGGGGAAGCCCTTGATGAAAACACTATCGCTCTGATTCAGCTTGATCTCGACGGTGGAAGCGCGGGCGGCCGCCTCCCGGACCTTCTGCACGGCGGGCAGAAGCAGGCCGGCCGTGAGATTATCCTCCAGCTCCAGAGTCAACTCCGCGCCGGCCGGCAGCCGACCAACATCGGCGGACGTCAAGGACCGCATCGAGCTAGTTACATCGCCGACGAGTCCTCGATAAGAACTCGCGTTCTGTTTGATCATGATGTCATTGAATTTGGCCATCGGGATACTCCTCCAATACAAATATCATGCGGAAACACCGCCGCAAAGCCCTCAATTTCGTTTGTGAAATAATGCAAGCATGAATCGACGTGAACTTGGAAAATTGGCCTTAGCCGCCCTGCCCGCCGCGAGCTTGTTCAGCAAGCCGAACTCGAAGTTTTCCGGGGTGCAAATCGGGGCGATCACCTATTGCTTCCGTTCCCTCCCCAGCTCGGCCCCTGACCTGCTGAAATACTGCACCGAACTCGGCATCAGCTCGGTAGAACTGATGGGCGAGGCGGCCGAGGGCTTTGCGGGAGCGCCCGAAGCCCGCGGGCCAGCCTTCGGCGGAGGCGGAGGCCGCCAGATGACCCCGGAACGCCAAGCCGCGATGAAGAAGCTAGCCGACGAGCGCAAGCAGTGGCGCCTCTCGGTCTCCATGGACAAATACAAGGCCCTTCGCAAAATGTACAACGACGCCGGCGTAAACATCCCGATCGTAAAGTTGTCGCTCACAGCGGGCATGGCGGACGAGGAGTACGACTACGTCTTCGGAGTAGCCAAAGCGCTCGGAGCCCAATCGGTCACGATGGAACTCCCCACCGACTCGAAGCTGACCCAGCGTATCGGAGACTTTGCCACCAAGCATAAGGTCTACGCCGGCTACCACAACCACATGCAAGTCGACGAAAAGAGCTGGGATACCGCCCTCGGCCAATCCAAGTACAACAGCATTAACTTAGACGTCGGCCACTTCACCGCCGCGATCAGTAAGTCTCCGGTGCCCTTCATCAAGGCCAACGCCTCGCGCATCACGAGCTTTCATTTGAAAGACCGCAAGTTCAAAACCGAAGGGGCCGACAACTTGGAGTGGGGCAAAGGCAGCACCCCGATCAAAGAAGTCCTCCAACTGATGAAGACCGAGAAGTACAAGTGGCCCGCCAACATCGAGTTGGAATACGCCATCGGAGAAGGGACCACCGTGATGGCCGAAATGAAAAAGTGCTTGGCCTACTGCCAAAGCGCACTCGCCTAAATCGAAGTCACGGCAGAACCTACCGGCCACCGATTGCGTGGTAACGTTCAGTAATGGAAGCCGGAAAGAAGTTTCTCGAAGAAAACGCCCTGAAAGAAGGGATCACCAAGACCGCCTCGGGGCTGCAATACGAAGTCTTACAGGAAGGCACCGGCCCCAAGCCCGGGCCCACCAGCACCGTCGAGGTCCACTACGAAGGCCGCCTGATCAACGGCAAAGTTTTCGATTCCAGCTACCAGCGGAAAGAGACGATTTCGTTTCCGCTGAACCGGGTCATCGCCGGATGGACCGAAGGTCTCCAACTCATGGCCACCGGCTCGAAATACCGGCTCTATATCCCCTCCGAACTCGGCTACGGTGCCCGCGGCGCCGGTGGCGATATCCCGCCTCACTCGGCCCTTATCTTCGACGTCGAACTCATCTCCATTCGTTAGTCGCATATGATGTTCGGATGCCCTTGCGACTTGTCCTTCTTCTGACGGCGACGGCGCTCGCCGCCGCCGACTGGCCCATGTTCCGCGGCGTCAACGGTTCGGGCGTCGCCAACGTCACCAAGGCGCCCACTGAGTTCGGCCCCGCCAAAAACGTCGTCTGGAAAACGACTGTGCCCTTCGGCCACTCCTCGCCTGTCATCACCGGGGACCTCATCTTCCTCACCGGGGCCGAAGGCGGCGAACGGGTCGACGCCGGGCGCGGCGACAAGGTCGTCGATCAAGGCGGAAAGCTCTTCACCCTCTGCCTGGACCGCAAGACCGGCAAGATCCTTTGGCGTCGGCAAGCCCCCCGGCCCCGCATCGAACGGTACCAGAAAGTGAACTCCCCGGCCTCCCCCAGCGCGGCCACTGACGGGACCAACGTGTTCGTCTTCTTCGCCGACTACGGCATCATCTCCTACACCAAAGACGGCGACGAACGGTGGAGCAC
>JANODS010001001.1:0-1963 GCA_031412835.1 Acidobacteriota bacterium
GGCACCCGGCGGAAAAGGAAGAGTACGGCCCCGCCCAGCTCGACGCCTGGCAGACCATCCAACGCAGCCACGCCATCGCCAACGGCATCTACGTTGCCGCCGTCAACCGCATCGGCTTCGAAAAAGGGCCCACCGACGCCGGCCTCGAATTCTGGGGCCATTCGTTTCTGGCCGATCCTTTTGGCCGGGTTCTGAGGGAGGCATCAAGCGACCGGGAAGAGATCCTCGTCTACGAGTGCGACCCCAAGCTCCAGGACGAAGTCCGCCGCAACTGGCCCTTCCTCCGCGACCGCCGCATCGACGCCTACGGCGACATCACGAAAAGGTTCCTCGACTAATGGCGACAACTTGGAGAATGCCCGCCGAATGGGAGCCCCACGAGGGCACTTGGCTCGCCTGGCCCCATGAAAAATCGGATTGGCCTGGCAAGTTCGGCCCCATCCCCCACTTTTACGGCAAGCTGATTGCCAAGCTCAGCCGCCACGAAATCGTCCACCTTGTCTGCCCCGACGAACGCGCCGCCAAGGCCGCCATCAAAGCCGCCCAGCAGGAGCACGCTAACCTCGCCGCCCTTGATATCCACCTCGCCCCCACCGATCGCAGTTGGCTCCGCGACACCGCCCCCATCTTCGTCACGTCGAACACCGGCAAACTCAAAATCACCGATTGGCACTTCAATGGCTGGGCCAAATACGAGAACTGGCAAAACGACGACGCCCTCCCGGGATACGTCGCCGCCAAGCTGAAACTGCCCCTAGTCGCCCCCACCGCTAAGCGCCGGCCATTCGTCCTCGAAGGCGGCTCCATCGACGTCAACGGCCTCGGCACCCTCCTGACTACCGAAGAGTGCCTCCTCAGCCCCATCCAAGCCCGCAACCCCCATCTCACGCAGGCCGAGATCGAAAAGGTCCTCTGCCAGCATCTCGGCCTGACCAAGATCCTGTGGCTCGATAAGGGCATCACAGGCGACGATACGCACGGCCACGTCGACGACCTCGCCCGCTTCACGGACGCCCGCACCGTCGTCACCGTCGTCGAACCCAACCCCGCCGACCCTAACCACGAGCCCCTTGCCGACAACCTGCGCCGTCTACAATCGATGACCGACCAGGACGGCCAATCGCTCCGCATCGTCACCCTACCGATGCCCGCCCCCGTATACTTCGCCGGTCAGCGGCTCCCCGCCAGCTACGCCAACTTCTACATCGCCAACCAGCAGGTGCTCGTCCCCACCTTTAACGATCCGCTCGACCGCGTCGCCCTGAACACCCTAGCCGAACTCTTCCCCCACCGCGAAGTCACCGGAATCGATTGCAGTGACCTCGTCCTCGGCCTCGGCACCCTCCATTGCATGACCCAGCAGCAGCCGCTACCAGGCTAGCTTTCCGGGGAAAAACTCGTTGATCAAGTCATTGTAATAAGGCCGCAGTTCGCTTAGTTGCGGCTTCGCGTCGGACTTCGAATACAAGTCAAATGGGTTAAACGTCCGCACCCACTCCATCATCACCTTATCCCCATCCGTCATTAGATACTCGTAGTCCCGCTCTCGATGCGCGCTGTACCAACTGTGATACCGAATCATGTACTGCGCCTCTTCCGGCAAATAGTTTTTAGTCACGTGATACAAATACTCGTCGTGACCCCACGACATCTTTAACTGCCCCAGCCCAGCCCCCGCCTCATAAACACCACACCGCGTCTGCAATTCCGGCTTCGCCCTATCCGGATTCGCCGCGAAAAACTCGGGAAACACAATCCGATCACTCCAAGCGCAACCGGTCGGAAACGTATCCCCCACCACTGCCCATTGGGGCTCGCCCCACATCGTCAATACCTTGCCTAAGTCGTGGATGAACCCAGTAAGTTGGAACCACCGAGGATGCCCCGCCGCGCGGATCGCCTCCGCCGTCTGTAAATTGTGCTCAATCTGGCTCAGGTCGGTGTCCGGGTCGGAGTCATCGAC
>JANODS010001002.1:0-1228 GCA_031412835.1 Acidobacteriota bacterium
GTTGTCCATCACCACCTGCGCCCGGATATCGCCGTCCGGAGCCATAAACGCCTGCCCGTCCTGATAGATCATCAAGCTCGCCGGAACCGCCGGATCATACTGCGCCGGCACATAAACCCAGTAGGTATGCTGCGTCCCGGGGTACGCCTCGCTCGGCAGTGTGAACGGCCCGCGAATTTCACCCACCGGCACACCCTCCATCACCATCGCGTCCGGTGCCAGTTTGTAGTGAATATCGGTGTTCGGAGCCGGGGCCTGGCCGAAGGCCGCCGCAGCCAGAAGAAGGGGAAGAAATCGATTCATAGCGTTCTCGGCAACATATCACACTGGGTACGGTAAACTCAGGTCCATGCGCCTGCTCCTGCTTCTGGTCTGCTCCGTTTCTCTGTCCGCACGGCCCGTAACGCCCGAAGACTACTACCGTTTCGAGTTCGTCGGCGCACCCGCCCTTTCGCCCGACGGCACCCAAATCGCCTTCCCCCTCACCAAGGTCAACGCCCAGCTCAACCGCCGCTTCACCGCCCTGTGGCTCGTCCCCTATGACGGCAGCGCCCCACCCCGCTTGCTGACCAGCGAGTCCGCCTCCTCAACGAGCCCCCAGTGGTCCCCCGACGGCAAGACTCTCGCCTTCCTCTCCGCCCGCGGCGAGGCCGCCCGCCCCCAAGTCTATCTCCTGTCGATGAGCGGCGGCGAACCCCGCAAGCTCACCGACCTGAAGAACGGCGTCTCGTCCTTCGTCTGGTCTCCGCAGGGCGACCGCTTCGTCATCGTCTCGCGCACCGGCCCTTCCGACCTCGCGCCGCTCCCGTCCGACGCTCGCCACTACCGCTCCACGCGCTACAAGTTCAACGACTCGGGCTGGTTCGACGACAAGCACGCCCACCTCTTCGTCGCCGACGCCGCCACCGGTGCCGCCCGCCAACTCACGCCCTCGAACGACCTCGACGAATCCGACCCCCAATGGTCGCCCGACGGCAAGACGATCGCCTTCGTCTCCGACCGCACCCCGCGCGTCAACGAGGACTCGCGCGATAGCGACGTCTGGACCATCGCCGCCGCCGGTGGCCCCCTCACCAAAATCTCCGACCACTCCGAAGCCGACTACTCCCCCCGCTGGGCGCCTGACGGCAAAATCATCGCCTTCCTCGGCAGCGTGAAGGCCCGCCAGCACCCCAAAATCTACCTCGCCCCGGCGACCGGCGGCCAGCCTTCCGTACTCGCCGTCAAC
>JANODS010001003.1:0-1336 GCA_031412835.1 Acidobacteriota bacterium
CGGCGCAGCGATAGCTCAAAACGGATGCCCTCTGTCTTTTGAAGAGATGCCAGGATGATCGAGAAGTTCGCAACCGAAGGGCTTCCTTTCGGGCTGAGCATTCGCATAAGGCTCTTCGCTGGAATATGCGTGCTCTTCTCCAGATCTTGAAATCCAACCGTGGCGTTGACGTAGTCGCGCAACACGGCCTTGCCCGCGTCCAAATCTCCGTTGAGGATGCTCTCAACAGCTTCCCGCAGGAGAGCATGACGAAACTTATGGTCTCGCTGCGCACGGGCGCGAATGGTTTCCTTAAAATCGTGCGTGAGAGGCATTAATCGGTCTCCTTCTTCTTGCGATGTTTGTAGTCAGCCCAGCAGGTCAGCGCTGCTGCGATGTCGTATTGTTGACGCTTCTTCGTGCCGCCACCAATCAAAATGATAAGTCGGTCCCCATCTTTGCCGAAGTAGATCCGGTAGCCAGGACCGGAGTCGATTCGATATTCGAACACACCGGCACCAACGCCCTTGACGTTGGCAAGGTTGCCGTTCTCCATGCGGGCAAGCGCGATGGTCACTTTCGCGGCGGCAATCGGATTCAAGCCATTCAGCCAAACGGCGAACCGTTTTTTGCCCCGCTCGTCTATGTATCCGCGCAGCTCCATCTCGGGAACAACGGTAACACATACGTTACCATCAAGCAAGGGATGTCGAGCAGGGCTTCCAGGAGGCTAGGAGTACGGACCTCGGTGCGGCCGAGAATTCTTTGTTGCGAACACTACGGCTCGACTTCGGCGAAGGCGACCGATTTCTTGAGGCCTCCGGTGAGCCAGTAGTAGTAGGCCGCTCCTAGCAGCAGCCAGGCGGCTCCTACTAGTTTGGCGGGGGTGCGTAGACTCCACCAGATGTACAGGCAGATCAAGAAGCCTAGGAGCGGGGGGAGGAGGTTGACGAGAATCGAACGGAGGCCTCGGTCGGTGGCTCGATAGTAGCCTCTTGCCATCGCGGCGACGTTCACTCCCATGAAGGCGATGAAGGCTCCAAAGTTTAGAAGCTCGGCACCAGTTTGATAGCTGATGGTTAGAGCTCCGAGGACGATGACGGCTCCGGTTAGATAGAGGTTGTATTGGGGGGTTTGATGGGTCGGGTCCAGATACCCGAAGAAGCGACGGGGGAGGGCTCCGTCGCGGCCCATGGCGTAGAGTAGGCGGACGGAACCGAGTTGGGCACCGAGGCTGGAGCCCATCGTCGCAACGAGCAACGTGAAGTTCATGAGATGAAACATCCACGGGCCTCCGGCTCGGCCGGCGGCAGCGACGAAGGCTGTATCGACGTCCGGGAATGTCTGGTAATCAGGC
>JANODS010001004.1:0-8709 GCA_031412835.1 Acidobacteriota bacterium
GCGCCGCCGAAGCCATAAAAACAAAGTAGCCGCGGAGATACTATACACGACCGCGTTCCACGGCCCCCGCTCCACCCAGCGCCCGGCCGTCCGCCATTCGTACAAGCCCCAGTACTGCAACGGAGTCAGCGCCATCCAAACCGCCACCGGTGGAACTGTCAAAATTGCCCAGTGCGGCAGCAGCCAGGTGAGATACCACGGATGTACGTTCGCCGACAGCAGCAGAATCGCCAGCGTCGTCGTCAACACGCTCCGTTCCAGCTCCTGCGGAATCAGCGCGATCCCCCCGACCAACCCCATCACTATGTACTTTGCCGCCGCCTTGGACGGCGAGATCGCCTCGATTACCCAGAACAGGCTCGGGTTGTTCGACCAGCCACCCAGAAAGCCGCTGGCAAAATCGGCGTTGTCCCGGATGTCGCTCGCGTAAGGCAAGAACAGCACCACCGGCACGACGACCGCCCAAGCCGTCCGGCGATCCGCCCGTATGAAAGCCGGCAGCAGGAGCGCCGGCCACCACTTCACGGCGATCGCCGCGCCCAACGCCGCGGCAGACCGGTAGCGCATCGCCAAGGCCAAGCTCAAAACCAGCAACGCGTCGTTGTGGCCCATCCCGGCGAACTCGACAATCGCCAGCGGGCACCAGCCATAAAGCAACGCCGCCCGTGCCCCGTGCCATCGCGCCAGCAAAAACAACAACGCCAAATCAGCCAATATCGAAGGGATCTTCTGCGCCCATGTCGCCGACGACAGCCGCGCCATCTCCCGCTCCAGGTTTTCGACGAGCGGCCCATAAACAGCCTTGAAATCTTTCCCATCCACCAGCGGAAACGTTTCGTCCCGCAACTGGCTCCAACGGGGGTCGCCTGGGCGTTCTTGATACGGATTGCCGCCGGCCAACTGCAGCCGCCCTTCCCAGTGGTAGCGGTAGAGGTCGTCGGTAAATTCGGAGGCCATCGAGAACGCGATCAGGCGATAGGCCAAGGCGAGCATCACTACAAATCGGGTCGACAATAGCCTGTCGGGGGGACAGAGTTTTGTTACAACGATCAGATATACTAGAGAGCAGAACAGATAAAGGGCAATGGCCGGGGTAGGATTCTTGTGATCCTGCGCCGCCAAGACTAGCCCAACCAGGCCACATCCCAAAATTGTTCCGCTCACACCCAGCGCGCGCATGAACACTACCTTAGCGTTATTCGTTACCAGCCAGTCGACTTTCGATCAGATCAGGCGGGAGATGCTCGACGACACCTTCGCGGGCGTCCATTCGCTTGCCCTGTTCGACTACCTGCTGATCGTGCCGTACTTCGTTATTCTGTTGATCCTGAGCTTCTACGGCATGCACCGTTACGCGATGATTCGCGGCTACTTCAAGTTCCGTGGCAACCTACCGTCGACCCCTCCCCAGCGCTTCGCCGAACTCCCGCCCGTCACGATCCAACTCCCGCTCTTCAACGAGCGCTTCGTAGTCGAACGCCTCATCGACACCATCGTCAAAATCGACTACCCGAAAGACAAGCTCCAGATTCAGGTCCTCGACGATTCGACCGACGAGACCCATCCGTTCACCGAACGCCTCGTCGCCGAGTACCGCGCGATGGGCCATCCGATTGAGTATCACCACCGGACCAATCGCCACGGCTACAAAGCCGGGGCCTTGCAGGAAGGCCTGAAATCGGCCACTGGCATCGTCGTCGCCGTCTTCGACGCCGATTTTGTCGTCCCCACCGACTTCCTCCAAAAGACGATTCACTACTTCGCCGACCCGAAGGTTGGCGTCGTGCAGACCCGCTGGACCTACCTCAACCAAAGCGTCAACAAGCTCACCGAAGTCCAAACGATGTTGCTCGACGGCCACTTCGTGCTCGAACACGTCGCCCGCGCCGGCGGCGGCCTGTTCTTCAACTTCAACGGTACAGCCGGCATTCTCCGCAAGGAGATGATTGAAGACGCCGGCGGCTGGCAGCACGATACGCTCACCGAAGATTCCGACTTGTCCTACCGCGCTCAGCTCAAAGGGTGGCAGTTCATTTATCTGCCGGACGTCGAATGCCCGAGTGAACTACCGATCGACATGCACGGGTTCCAGGTGCAACAAACGCGCTGGTCGAAGGGGCTCACGCAGTGCGCCAAGAAGCTGCTGCCGATGATTTTGAAGAGCGATCAGCCGTGGCGGATCAAGCTGGAAGCGATCTGCCATTTGACGCCCAACATCAGCTATCCGTTGATGATTTTGATGAGCCTGCTGATGCTGCCCGTGATGATCTGCCGATTCTATATGGGCTGGATGCAGATGGTTTTTGTCGATCTGCCGTTGATGATTGCCAGCTTCTGGTCGATCTCCGCGTTCTACCTCGTCGCCCAGCGCCAGTTGCATGGCAAGGGGTGGTCGAAGTCGATTAAGCATCTGCCGTGGTTAATGATGGCGGGCGTTGCGCTGACGCTCTCGAACGCTAAGGCCGTGATGGAGGCGCTGGTCGGCCATCAAACCGCTTTCGCCCGGACGCCGAAGTACGGCATCGGCAAGGTGGCATCGAAGGAAAAGTATAAGAGCAAGATCGGTTCCCTGCCCTACTTTGAACTCCTTGCGGGCAGCTACTTCGTGATGATGATCTGGTATTCGGTCGAGACCTACAACTTCCTGGCGATCCCGTTCCTGTCTCTGTTCGTGGGCGGCTACTTCTGGGCCGCGACCAGCAAGTTCTGGTTCGAGTACCAGAACAAGCAAGCGTTTGAGAAGGCCCGTCAGGTCCAGCTCGAAGCGGCCCGGTAACGGCCTCTACCAAATCCCGAGCAGTTTCCACCAGCCGAAGCCGAACGTCGACCAGATGGCGATGTTGACGACCGAGCAGACGAAGCCGACGCGGAACCAAAGCGCCATGCTCGAATAGCCCTGCGCGAAGAACATCGGGCTGGGAGTGGTGCCATAGTTAGTCAGCCCGGCGGAAAAGTTCGTGAAGCAGGCGAAAGCGAAAACGACCAGCCCGAGCGGGGCACCCTTTAAGATCAGCAGGGCCAGAAACGGCGGGTACATCGCCAAAAGATGCGCCGTGATGCTGGCCAGAAAGTAGTGCGCGTAGAAGTAGATGAGCAGGGCGACGACGAACAGCATCACCCAACCCGAGTCGCCGAACATAGAGCCGATGGATTGGGCGAAAGCTTTGGTCACGCCGCCATCGTTCAGCGCGCGGCCGAGCCGCAGCAGCCCGCCGTACCAGATGAAAATGTCCCAGGCGGAAGTCTCCGTCTTGACGTCCTCCCAGGTCAGCACCCCGGTCAATAGCAGAGCGGCACAACCGAGCAGGGCGGTTAGGGTGATGTCCAACTTATGCCAGCCACTAGTAGCCCAAAGGCCACAGACGGAGATGAAGATGACCGATAGAATCCGTTCGGCGTTGGACATGGAGCCCATCTTGATCAACTCGTCCGCGGCGAAGCCGCGGGCTTCGGGAGTCTGTCGGATCTCGGGCGGGGCCATCCACATCACGACGCGCGGAATCAACAGCAGCGAGAGAGCGCCCGGCACGACGCCCGCGACAAACCAACTCGTCCAGGTCACCTCGAAGCCTTGTTGGCCAGCCATTTGCGCGGCGAGAGGGTTCGAAGCCTGACCGGTCATAAACATTGCGGCGCTGATGCAGATGGACTGGTAGACGGCCAGCATTAAATAGGTGCCGAGCTTTCCGGCCGTCTCCCCGGGCCGGGAGCCATAGAGTTCGGCGATTGATCGAGCAATGGGCAAGGTCACCCCGCCCGACCGTGCCCCGTTCGAAGGGATGATGGTCGCCAGAGTAACGTCACTCAACGCGAGCGCGTAGGTGACGCCGAGCGAGGTGTGGCCGAACGCCCGGACGAACAGCAGGCCGATGCGGCGGGCGAGGCCGGTGTTCAGGAGCGAGCGGGAGATGAAGAACGCGGCCATGACGAGCCAGACGGTGGGGTCCGAATAGCCCTCGAGAGCGCTTTTGATGGAGAGGCCGCCGACGACGGCCGAGGCGATGACGCCGATGAGGACGACCGCCCCACCGGGGATCGGTTGGAGGATCAGACCGATGACGGTCGAGACGAAGACGGCGAACAGTCGCCAGTCGCTGGGCTTGATGCCGGTCGGAGGCGGCCAGAGGTAGGCGATGAGGAGATAAATCGCCAGGAGAGCCAGAGTGCGGAGGAGCTTTGAGGTCACGAGTTGACTAGTGTATCCCGTACGGGCAAGTACGCTGAATTACGTCTCTTCTCGGAATTCTCCGAGGCCTCTCGGGGAACTACCAGTGCCACACTGGAGATGTTCATCACGACAGCCCCCCCAAATCCGTCGTGCCTTGGGAAGACAAAAATTCATGCGTGTTTGGAACTTGTTGGTGGCGGCGTGTTCGAGCGTCGCACTGTGGGCGGTGCCTTCGTACCAGGTGATCGGGCTGGGGAATCTCGGCGGGCCGGCGACGGCGAATGCGATCAACAATAACGGGGTGGTAACGGGCACCAGCGCGACGCCGTTTGGCGACTATAAGGGTTTCGTTTGGAGTGGTGGTTCCCTGATTGAGTTAGCGGGATTGCCGCTGAGCTTTCAGCACTACGCTGTGGGGATTAACAACTCCGGGACCATCGTCGGTTCTGCGGCGGGGGCGAACGGCTACGTGCCGGTGCAGTGGCAGAACGGCGCGATTGCGATGATCGGGTCGGGCGAGGGGAACGCGATGGCGATCAACGACAGCGGGGCCGTGGCGGGCATGTGGAACGGTCAGGCGTTTCGGACGGTGAATGGTGAGGTGCGGGGCTTGGGGACGCTGATGGGCGGCAACTGGGCGTCGGCGTACGGTATCAACGCGAGGGGCGAGGTGGCTGGTTATGGCAACACGGCGACGGGGGCGATGCGGGCATTTGTGTCTGCCAACGGGCAGTTGCAGCAGATCGGCACGTTCGGGGGGAGTTCGAGTTACGCGATGGCGATTAACAACGCGGGGCAGGCGACGGGTCATGCGACGAATGCGGCGGGCTACAGTCAGGCGTTTCTTTATCAGGCCGGGCTATTGACGAGTTTAGGGACGCTGGGCGGCGCGGCGAGCTACGGGTACGGGATCAACCAGGCTGGGTCGACGGTGGGGTATTCCTGGATTAGCGGCGACACGGCGACCGCGGCGTTTGTCTATCGAGACGGGAGGATGCTCAACCTGAATGACCTGATTGGTCTCGGCTCGGGTTGGGATTTGCAGGCCGCATATGGGATCAACGATCTCGGTCAGATTGTGGGGACGGGAATCTTCAATGGGCAGCAGATGGCGGTGCTGTTGAATCCGCTATCGCCCCCGCCGGTCGTGAATAGCTTTGCGCCGTCTTCGCTGGGCAATACGGACGCTCCCGAGCCGGGAACGATTGGCCTGCTGGCCGCGGGGATCGCGCTGATGGCGTTCGGTTGTTGGCGGCGAGACCCGGGCGCATATAATGGCGAGCATGATCCTTCACGCGATTGAGAAATACGGAGCAGCTTTGTGCGCACTGGATGGAGTTGCTTTGGCGGAGTGCTTCGCCGCCGACGGCGAGTGGACTGAACCCGTAGCCCCGACCGTTAAGGGACCAGACGCGGTTCGTAACTTGTTTGACGCGATGGCGGCGGGGTTCGCCTCAATGACGCTTACGCCGACGAAGATCTACTCCACCGGGCCGCACGACGCGGCATTCACTTGGGTCCGTCAGGGCGAGATGAAGGACGGTCGCAGCGTGGCGTTCCATGGCATTGACGTGGTGGCTTGCAATGCGGATGGCAAGCTGACGCGGGTGCAAGCGTATTGGGACCCCAGCGTGCTCGCCAGCTAAGAGTAGAGATTCGTGATGAGGTTGCCACCAAAGTCGGTGAGCTTCTCGTTGCGCCCGTTGTGCAGGTAGAAGAGCTTGTGCTGGTCCAGGCCGAGCATGTGGAGCATGGTCGCGTGAAAGTCCCGCATGTGATATCGCTCGCCGACGCCGCGGAGGCCGAGTTCGTCGGTTTCGCCAACGCTCGTGCCGCCCTTCGCCCCGCCCCCGGCGAACCACATCGTGTAGCCGTGCGGGTTATGATCGCGGCCGTTGCCGCTTTCCGACATCGGCAGACGGCCGAACTCGGAGCCCCAGATGACCAAGGTCGAATCGAGTAGGCCGCGAGACTTCAAATCGTTCAGCAGGGCGGCGATGGGCTGGTCGGTGAGCCCGGCCATTTTCTCGTGGTTGTTGACGAGGTTCGAATGAGCGTCCCACTGGATGCTGACGGGGCCGCCGCCGGAATAGACCTGGACAAAACGGACGCCGCGTTCGACCATGCGGCGAGCCAGGAGCAGGCGGGTGCCGAAGTCGCGGGTTTGGGGCTTGTCGATGCCGTAGAGCTTGCGGGTCTCTTCGGATTCCTTCGTGATGTCGACGGCTTCCGGAGCGGCGGCCTGCATCTTGAAGGCGAGTTCGTAGCTAGCGATGCGGGCGGCCATTTCCGAATCCTCGGGTTGCGAATCGAGGTCGTTCATCTTCTGGAGCAGATCGAGCGTGGCGCGTTGGCGTTGGGGGGTGACGCCGGGCGGGTTCTTCAAATGCAGAATCGGCGAGGGACCGCTGCGGAGTAGAGTGCCCTGGTAGACAGCCGGGAGAAAGCCGGAGCCCCAACACGGGGTGCCGCCTTCGGGGGTGCCTTCGGGCTGCGGCATGGCGACGTAAGCGGGCAGGTTGTCGGCGGGGCTGCCGAGGCCGTACGTAACCCACGAGCCCATGGATGGAAAGCCGGTGAGGACGCGGCCCGTATGCACTTGATACATGGCCGGGGCGTGGACGACGCTTTCGGTATAGAAGCTACGGACGAAGCAGATATCGTCGACGCATTTGGCGACGTTGGGATAGAGCGTGGAGACGGGCAACCCGCTGCGGCCGTGGCGGTTGAACTTCCAGGGAGACGGGTAGAGGGGGGTGTTGCCTTCGGTGAACTGGCTGGAGATTTTGCCGTAGCTTTCGGGCAGTTTTTGGCCCGCGTACTTTTCGAGCGCCGGTTTGGGATCGAACATATCGATGGAGCTGGGTGCGCCGACCATGAACAGAAAGATGACCGCTTTCGCTTTGGGCTCGAAGTGGGGAGGCTTCGGCGCGAGAGGGTTCGAGCGAGCCTGGGCGAGAAGGTCGCGCTGGAGCAGCCATTCGGCGGCGACCGCGCCCATGCCGTTGCGGAGGATATTTCTACGGGATGTATACGAATTCATGGCGGTTCAAAAGGGCGCGGCAGAAGTCGGCTAGAGGCATTTTCTGGCGGTTGAGGAAATCGAGGGCCAGCTTCATCTCGACCGGCCGGGGGGCTCGCTGCAGGGCGAGTTCGTAAGCGCGGTTGGTGCGGCATTGCGGGGTGGAGCAGCCGGGTTCGAGACGGGCGGCGAAGGCGGCGGCTTGGTCGAAGACAAAGTCGCTGTTCATGAGAGTAAGGGCTTGGAGCGCATGCGTCGAGTTCGCGCGGACCGGGCAGGAGCTGACCGCGTCGGGCTGGTCAAAGTTGTTCAGCAGCGGTAGCCGGACGGTGCGCTTGTTGAGCAGGTAGAGGCTGCGGCGGTTATGTTCGCGCTTGTCGGCAAGAACGGGCCAAAGGTTGTCGGGCTCAGCCTCGGTGAAGATGATGTCGTAGATCTCGGGTTCAATGGGGACCTTGACGGGGACGCCCCCGAGACGGGCGTTGAGTTGGCCAGTGGTTTGGAGGATGGAGTCGCGGATGGCTTCGCCTTCGAGGCGGCGGCGGTTCATGCGCCAGTAGTATTTGTTGTCGCCGTCGATGGCGGCTTTCTTCGCATCGATGTCGGCGGATTGGCGGTAGGCGGCCGTCGAGACGATGAGGCGGTCCATGTGCTTGATGTTCCAACCGGAGGCGACGAATTCGGCGGCGAGCCAATCGAGCAGTTTGCGGTTCGAGGCCTTGCCGCCGAGGATGCCGAAATCGTTGGGGGTCGGCACGATGCCGGAGCCCATGCGGAGCAGCCAGATGCGATTGGCCATGACGCGGGCGGTGAGCGGATGTTCGGGGCGGGCCAGCCATTCGGCGAGGGCGGCGCGGCGACCGGAAGGTCCAGCGGGCGCATCGACGGCACCGAGCGCGGTGAGGAAGCCGGGCTCGACGGGGTCAAGCTTGTAGCGGTGATCGCCGAGCTTGAGCATGTGAGTGGTGGGAGCCTTGTCGAGATTAGCGACGGCGTAGGCCGTGCGTAGGGCTTCGGGCCGTTCGAACTCAAGCTTATGCATCTGCTGGCGGAGACCGGCGCGGCGGGCTTTTTCGGACGGCTCGATTGCGTTGACGACGACGTCCCAGGTGGGCGATATCTGGCTATTGCCCGCTTTGGCGAGCATCTCCTGTTCCGGGGTGCGCTTGTCCTTGGGGATGGCCATGGCGTCGAGGAAGCGTTTTTCGAGTTTGGCCTTACGTTCTTCCTTGATGCGCTCGCGGACGGGCTTTTCGATGGCGGCGATTTCGTCGGTGATGGGCTTCAGGCGAGCTTCAAAAGCCTTCATGGCGGCTTCGTGGGCGGCCTTTTCGGCAGGGGTGACGATTTCAGAATCTTTCAACGCGACCGAGGCGAAGATGGCTTGGAGGCGGTAGTAGTCGGCTTGCAGGATGGGATCGAACTTGTGGTTGTGGCAACGGGCGCAGCCGACGGTCATGCCGAGGAAGACGTTGGACACGCCGAGGGTCATTTCAGTGAGCACCTCCTGGCGGTTCAT
>JANODS010001005.1:0-3264 GCA_031412835.1 Acidobacteriota bacterium
ATGAATTAACGTCCCGGCGTTCTGGTTCAAGCCAAACGGCGGCAGCGGATTGGCCGTCCGCGACTCGTAGCTCGCCAGGAACTTCGGGTACTGGAAGGTCGCCAGCATCGTGTCCGGCGTATCCCGGGTATCGGTGACATAGAACTTCTCGCCGAGGGCAACGATTGAGGTCGGCATGAGCTCGTCGAAGCACTGGTGCAGGGGGTCGATCAAGTGAACGCCCCAATCGGTCATCGCGCCGCCGGCGTAGTCCCAAAAATAGCGGAACGTGGGGAATCCCGTCACTTTCACGCCCCATCGCACGGGATCAAACTCCGCCTTCGGTGCCGGGCCCAACCACATGTCCCAGTTCAAATCGGTCGGCAGTTTGCCGTTGTCGTCGGGCTTCGGCACATAGCCCTTCTTGTCCGTCATGCCAGCTTGGAAGGCGTGGACGAACGTCACTTCGCCAAGCACGCCGGACTTGACGATCTCCTTGGCCTTGAGGAAGAAGCCGCCGGACCGCTGCATCGTACCGGCTTGCACGATTCGCTTGTATTTGCGGGCGGCCTGGACCATCTTCTGGCCTTCTTCCACGTAGACGCTGGCCGGCTTTTCGACGTAAACGTCTTTGCCCGCCTTGCAGGCTTCGATCATCATGTACGCATGCCAATGGTCCGGCGTTGAGATGCAGACCGCATCGATGCTCTTGTCGGCCAGAACCTGCCGGAAATCGCGCTTGCCTTCAATGGCGTAGCCGCCCTTTTTGGCCGCGGCGACGGCGCGTTCCAGATGCGGCTCATAGACATCGCAGAGCGCCACGGGCTGCAACTCCGGAACCTTCATGGCATGGCCGAGATTGCCCGAGCCCATCGCGCCGAGCCCGATGAAGCCAATCGCAATCTTATCGTTGGCACCCTTCACGTTCCCGGTGAAGAGGTTGGTCGTGAACAGAGCGGTCGCCGCGGCGGTGACATCGCGCCGGGTTGGGCGCCGGGTCGGGGTGGAGTTGTTCTCTTTCATTGCCCTGTATTGTACGATAGGAGTTTCCATGGCGAAAGCAAAGACCAAAGCCCCCGATACAACCTTCAAAGAAGCGGAGTATCTCCGTGAACTGATCGCCAGCCAACAGCCGGTCCGGATCACGCTCGAAGACGCTTCGGTGCACGAGGGCTCGATTGAGTACTTCGACCAAGGCTTTGTCCGCCTCACCGCCGCCGTAGGCCCCAATTTGTTCATCTACAAAGACGAGATCAAATATCTTGCCGAGTTACCTCAATAGCCTATGGCCGCCTACTTGGAAGCTGCAATCGAGATCGCCCGCGAAGCCGGAGCGCTCGTCTCCAACTTCGCCGAGCGTCGCATTCCGTTCGAACTCAAAGGCGATTTTGATCTGGTCACCGAAGCGGACCGCGCCAGCGAAAAACTGATCGTCGAGCGATTACAGACCCGTTTTCCGACCCACGCGATTCTTGGCGAAGAGAGTGGAAATCACGCCAATTCCAGCGAATACCGGTGGTATGTCGACCCGGTCGACGGTACGACTAACTTCGCGCATAGCTTTCCGGTTTATAACGTTACTCTCGGTCTTGAGAAGGCCGGTGAGTTAGTCGCCGGAGTTATCTTCGATCCTACTCGCAATGAGATGTTCGCGGCAGAGAAAGGCGGCGGAGCGTATTTGAATGGTCATCGCATTCATGTATCTAAAGCCGCCAGCGCTGACGTCGCGTTAGTTGCCACAGGCTTTCCAAGTCGGCGGCGGCACGAGAACATTAACATCCACTTCTACTATCAATTGGCGATGATCACGCACGGCGTCCGCCGGGCCGGCGCGGCCGCGATTGATTTGGCTTACGTGGCTTGCGGGCGTCTCGATGGCTTCTGGGAGTTTGGTCTGAGTCCGTGGGATATGGCCGCCGGGATCCTGCTGATTGAGGAGGCGGGCGGCACCGTGAGCGACATGCACGGCGCTCCGCACCACCTGCGTAGCCCCCACATCCTCGCCGATAACACCGGCATCCACGCTGATATGCTTCACGTGTTTTCGGAGGTATTTGCGGGCCGTTCTCAGTTTCCGATCCCCGTCATCAACCCGACTCCATGACCTATACGCAGATCCTGTATGACGTCTCTGATCGTCTGGCGACGATCACCCTACATCGACCGGACAAGCTCAACGCCTGGACGATGACGATGGACGCCGAGTTTCGGCAAGCGGTGGCGGCGGCGGAGGCGGACCCGGAAGTTCGAGTGATTCTGGTGACCGGGTCGGGACGCGGGTTCTGCGCTGGGGCGGACATGGCGCTGCTGCAGACTCGGCCAATCGTCGACTTTATCCAGCCGTTCACCTTTCTGCAAGAGTTAACGAAGCCAATCCTCGCGGCGATCAACGGCCCAGCGGTGGGTTTGGGGCTGATCTTGACGCTTTACTGCGACCTTCGTTTTGCTTCGACAGATGC
The DNA here is from genome assembly GCA_031412835.1 of Acidobacteriota bacterium. Taxonomy (GTDB): domain Bacteria; phylum Acidobacteriota; class Terriglobia; order Bryobacterales; family Bryobacteraceae. The sequence continues at coordinate 2,439 of JANODS010001005.1, forward strand.
CCGCTTTGGCACCGCATTCGCGCGTCGAGGCCTAATCGCGGAGTATGGGATGGCTTGGATGCTTCCGCGCTTGATCGGCCCGGCACAGGCGCTGGACATTCTGCTGTCAGCGCGGATCTTCGACGCCGACGAGGCGGTGCGGCTGAATCTAGTTAACCGCGTCTACCCCGGCCCGACGTTCCAGTTCGACGTTCGCGCCTACGCGACAGAGTTGGCGACGCAGGTTTCGCCAAGGTCGCTGGCGGTGATCAAACGGCAGGTTTTCACGGCAATGACGCAGACGTTGGCTGAAGCCTCGGCGACGGCGGAGCGGGAGATGGTGTTGAGCTTGGAGTCGGAGGACTTCAAGGAAGGGGTGGCCCACTTTCTGGAGAAGCGGCCGCCGTTGTTCACCGGCGCTTGACGCTGATCTCTTTGAAGTAGACCGTGTCCTTAGCTCCGTGGTTTTGAATGCCGATGTAGCCCTTGTTGGCCCGGGGGCCGCGGACGGGTTCGAACCACATTTTGCGTTCGGGGACGGCTTGGTCTCCCTTAAACTCGTTGACGAGTTTGCCGTTCAGCTTGACTCGGGTCAGGTCACCCTTTAACTCGACCTCCATCGTGTTCCATTGGCCGAGAGGCTTGGCGTTGCGGGCGGACACTTTACTCAAGGAATAAAGAGCTCCCGTGGAATGCCAGTCGTCGCCGGTGGCGTCGATCTGCACCTCGTAACCGTTGTGGACGCCGTACCAGGCGTCGCGGGGCTTTTCGGGCATGCGGATGTAGAGGCCGGAGTTGGCTCCTTTCTCGGTCATCGTCTTGAAGACCGCCGACCGCCAGGCACGTC
>JANODS010001006.1:0-2909 GCA_031412835.1 Acidobacteriota bacterium
ATCGCGAGCCAATCACCAAATCCGCCCGCTCCAAACCCGCCAGCAGCTTCGGCAGAATCGTCGCGTCGTGCGATAAATCCGCATCCATCGTAATCACCGCGTCCGCCCCACCCTCGATCGCCAGCCGCAACCCGTCCCGCATCGAGTGGCCATATCCCCGGCTCCCCGTTCGCGCCAGTACGGTCACCCCCGGTATCTTCCGTGCCGCCTCCGCCGTTCCGTCCGGACTCCCATCGTCCACAATTAGAATCCGCTTCACCTCGGGAAACTCCCGGCGAATCACTTCGGTTAGCGGTTCCATGTTGTCGCGTTCACAGTATGTCGGAACCACAATCCAAATGTTTCGATCAATAGGCACTTGCCTACTGTAGCCCGCCGATGCCAAGGATTCAAAACTCCTGCGGCGTCACCGAGTTCCAGAACGTCGCCGCCAAAATGATCGCTCCCCCCGCCAGCGAGTACCAGCTCGGAACCTCTCCGTGGAACAATCCCGTCCAAACAGGGTTCAACGCCGGCTCCAGCAAAAGTACCGCCGAGGCCGTAAATGCAGGCACTTGAGCCAACCCACGCGTCAGAAACCAGTACGCCAAGCCAATCTGTATACTCCCCAGGTAAAGTACCGCCAACCAATCCACCGCGGCTAGTACTCCCATCGGCCAAGCCATCGGCAGCGCCGCTCCAAACGCCATCAAATTGCCTACCGCCACCGCCCCCAACGACGATCCCCCGTCCCGCGCCGCTCCCCGCAAGCACGCCACCGTAATCCCCCACCCCAAGCCGGACAACGCCCCGTACCAGTTCCCCCGCACCGGGTCCGGGGCCGTCCCACTCCCTACCGTCGGGTCCAAATAGAAAAACACCATTCCCACCGCCACCGCCGCCCCCAAGGCCCAGTCCGCCCGCCGCAATCGCTCCTTCAAAAACACCGGCCCCAAAATCAGCAAGTACAACGGCCCCGTCGCCTGCAAATAAATCGCATTCGCCCCCGTCGTCAGCTTCGTCGCCAGCACAAAACTCACGAGCGTCACCGCATACGCCACCCCCGCCATCCCCGTTCGCCACGTCCATCCCCGTCGACTCTCCGGCAGAATCGCCAGCAACACCACCCCCGCCACCAAAGACCGCAGACTCGCCACCTGCCAACTCGTCAACGTCGTCGCCTTAATCACCGCCCCACCCGTCGAAAACAACAGCGCCGCCGCCACCAGATATACTCGTCCAGACATGGTCCAACCAGGATATGACACCATAATCCTGCACCCCCACTTTATGGTCGACACCGCCCCCATCCGCCCCGGCGAAGAACTCCCCCTCGCCGCCCTCGCCGCCTGGCTCCAAGTCCCGACCGTCACCGTCTCCCAGTTCCCCGGCGGTCACTCCAATCTCACCTATCTCCTCTCCGCCGGCCCCGAAGAATTCGTCCTCCGCCGCGCCCCCCTCGGCCCCATCCCCCCCAAAGCCCACGACATGGCTCGCGAATTCCGCCTCCTCGCCGCCATCCATCCCCACTTTCCCCCCGCCCCTAAACCCATTCGCCTCTGCGAGGATCCCACCCTCCTCGGCAGCCCCTTCTACCTCATGGAACGCCGCCGCGGCATCGTCATCCGCTCCGCCCTTCCCCCCGCCTGGGCCGACCAGGGCCCCGCCATCAGCCAAGCCTTCCTCGACTGTCTCGTCCAACTCCACTCCGTCCCTCTCTCGGACCCCGCCCTCCTCGCCCTCGGCAAACCCGCCGGTTTCGTCGAACGCCAAGTCCGCGGCTGGTCCGACCGTTGGTACCGCGCCCGCACCGCCGAACTCCCCGCCATGGACGCCGTCGTCGCCTACCTCCAAAACAACCTCCCCCCCGAAGCCCCTCCCGCCCTCGTCCACAACGATTTCAAGCTCGATAACTTGATGCTCCATCCCGACCACCCCTCCCGCGTCGAAGCCGTCCTCGACTGGGAAATGGCCACCATCGGCGACCCCCTCACCGACCTCGGCCTCGCCCTCTGCTACTGGGACCTACCCGACTCTGAACTCGCCGCCGGCCCCGTCCCCTGTGTCACCCGCGGCCCCGGTTGGCTCACCCGAGCCGAACTTGCCGCCGCATGGTCCGCCCGCACCGGCCGCGGCCTCGCCGCCCTCCCCTATCACGAAATTCTCGGCATCTTTAAACTCGCCGTCATCGTCCAACAGATCTACGCCCGTTGGTTCCACGGCCAAACGAAAGACCCCCGCTTCGCCAACTTCGACCAGCGCGTCGCCTCCCTCGTCCACGCCGCCCACTCCCGTTTATGAGCACCCTCACCTTCATCCGCCACGGCCAAGCCGGCTCCCGCGGCACCTACGACGTCCTCTCCCCCCTCGGCCAGCAGCAAGCCTCCCGCCTCGGCGAATACCTCGCCGCTCAAAACTTCTCCTGCGACCTCTTCGTCACTGGAGCCCTCAACCGCCAACAGCAAACCGCCGCCCTCCTCCAAGCCGCCTCCCCCACCCTCCCGGCCCCGACCGTTCTCCCCCTCTGGAATGAGTTCGACTTGACCAGCGTCTACAACGGCATCGCCCCCCAACTCGCCGCCGAAGACCCCGTCTTCGCCGCCTCTTTCTCCGCCCTCGAACTCTCGACCGCCGACCCCGCCTCCCCCGTCCACCGCCGCTGGACCCCCGCCGATGTCGCCGTCATTCGAGCCTGGGTCGAGGGCCGCTACCAGTTCCCCGGCGAAAGCTGGGCCGTCTTCTCCGCCCGCATCCGCCAAGCCCTCGCCGAGCTTCCCAGTGGCAATATCCTTATCTCCACCTCCGCCACGCCCATCGCCCTCTGTGTCGCCTTCACCCTCGACTCCCCCCACCCCCACCGGCGCGCCGGAGCCCGCTACAACCCCACCGTAACCACCCAGCGCGATCACACCGGAGACCCCGAGATCCAA
>JANODS010001007.1:0-1610 GCA_031412835.1 Acidobacteriota bacterium
CCAGCGGGTTGGCGGCGGCGTTTGTGGAGTCGACGTACTTTGCCAGCACAGAGGGGCCACAGGCGGCTTTGGAAGAAGCGTTTCGGGTGGCGAACGAGGAGATACAGGCGCAGTCGCGGGCGCGGCGCGAGCTGATGGGGATGGGCACGACGTGCACGGCGGTGGCGGTGGTGAATGGCTTAGCGTATTGTGCGCATGTGGGCGATAGCCGGGCGTATTTGGTGCGGGGCGGACAGACGTACTGTTTGACCGAGGACCATTCGACGACGATGGAGATGGTGAAGCAGGGGATGTTGACGCGGGCCGAGGCGCGGGTGCATGAGGAACGGAACGTTATTCTGCGGGCAATGGGGACGCGGGCGAAGGTGGACGTGGCGGTGTGGCCGACGCCGTTTCCGATGCGGCCGGGGGATCGGATTTTGTTGTGCTCGGATGGGCTGTACGAGGTGATCGAAGAGGGCGAAATGGCGGGATTGACGGAGGGCGGCGAGCCGGCGGAGATTTGTCAGCGGTTGATTTCGCTGGCCATTGAGCGGAGGAGCAGTGACAACGTGAGCGCGGCGTTGTTGCTGTTGAGCGGCGAATGATCGGGCGAGTGGTTGGGACTTATCAGATCGTCGAGAAGCTGGGCGAGGGCGGGATGGGGACGGTGTATCGGGCCGTGGATCAGATGGTGGAGCGGCAGGTGGCGATCAAGGTGCTGCGGTCGGATATTGCGCGAAACCCTGAGCTTTACGAGCGATTTCGGACGGAGGCGGTGGCGCTGGCTCGGCTGAACCATCCTTCCATTGCGACGTTGTATTCGTTTTTCGCGCAGGACAACGAGCTATTCATGGCGATGGAGTTTGTGCCGGGGGATACGCTGGAACGGCTGTTGAAGCAGACGGGGGCGCTGCCTTGGCAGAAGGCCGTAGAGTATTTGCTGTGGGTTTTGGAAGCGGTGCGGCATGCGCATCAGATGGGGATTCTGCATCGGGACTTGAAGCCGGCGAACATTATGCTGACGCCGGATGGAAGAGTGAAGGTGACGGATTTTGGCATTGCGCGGGTGTTGAATACGGCGGGGCAGACGCGGGAGGCGCGCGTGGTGGGGACGCTCGAATACCTGGCACCGGAGCGGGCGTTAGGGCATCCGGCGGATGCGCGGAGCGACATCTATTCGTTAGGCGTCGTGTTCTACGAGATGTTGACCGGGCGGCTGCCGTTTGTATCGGACACCGACTTTGGGATGTTGAAGGCGCAGGTGGAACAAGCTCCGATGGCACCGCGGCAGTTGGGCGTGCAGTTGCCGGAACAGATTGAGCGGACGCTTATGATCGCGTTGGCGAAAGATCCGGAGCACCGGTTTCCGGATACGGCGACGTTTGCGGCGCAGTTTCGCGAGGCGCTGCGGACAACGGGATTTCCGCTGACGATGCCGAAGCATACGCCGGCGCAGGCGACGCCGGTGGTGCGACAGACGAAAGCGCCATTTGCGCATAAAGAGCTGTTGGTGTTTGGGGCGGCGATGTTGGCGTTGGTGGTTTTGGCGGGGGGCGGTTGGGGTTGGAAGGTGTATCAGGATCGGCAGCGGCAGGCGGCAGCGGCGGCGGCGGCCGCGGAGAGTGCAC
>JANODS010001008.1:0-3217 GCA_031412835.1 Acidobacteriota bacterium
CGTCATCGACCACGCCGAAGTCGAAGGCCTCACCGCCATGGCCCACGACCCCAACGAAGCCGTCCCCGGCCCCATCAGCGTCCAGGGTGACCACGGCGCCGTCGAAATCCGCAAACTCACCATCACACCCCTCGTTCGCTAAGCCAGCAACGAATGCAGTACGTGCCGGTGAGCGTCCGTCAGTCGACGATTCAAGCCGTTGTGATACCAAGTCAGCTTCTCGGGGTTAAGGCTCAATAAAGTGCGGGTATCACTGCTGTTATCGTTGGAGGGCTTCGATGGCCCTGGCAAAGTCGGCGGGGGTTCGGAGCAATAGGCTCTTGCCCTTGCGGCGGCGGACCGCCGAATCGATGATATCCGGGAACGGAACACCGGCCCTAAGAAACGGCAGAAACTGAAGATTGAAGAGGCGGGCAGTGCCCTTCTCCAGCTTTTCCGCCGGCATCTTTTCGAAGTAGCGAGTGGTGGGGCCGAGCAGGACGACCGTCTCCGTGTTCGCTTCCTGATTCAAGAGATCGGCGAGGAACTCGACGTGGCCTTTGGGCTTCTGCAGAACTTGATAGTCGACTAAGCCGAGTTCGAGTTTGCTGATCGCATCACCGACCTGGTTGAGATCAGCGGGACGGAAGTCCTCCCGGCGGAAAAGCTCTTGCCGCTTGTCGAGGTTGAAGACGACTAGCTTGACGGGTCGGGGGCCGAGGCGCTCGAGGAGCGAGGAAAGAGCCCCGACAAGCATCATTTCGTCCGAAGGGCGAAGGCGTGTCCGCCGAAGGGAGAGCGGGGCGGCGTTCAGGAAGACCGTAAGCGGACCACCGGGCTTAACTTGGATCGGTTGCGGTTGCAGCCCACGGAGAGAGAACTCGGCCGCCGTGTTCGGCGGTATCGCGAGCTTGATCTTGCGATCCGCTCGGTTGAGCGCGACCTTCGTCGTCCAGGACCGGCGACAGGCTCGTCCCTGCTCATCGTAGAGCAGCCAGTCGACCTTGTAACGTCCTTCACCAAGAAGATAGCCGCCGCCGGTCTCGATGGACTGGTTCGTTTTCGGGATCACAGGCAGATCAAAGCCTTGCCCGAAGAAGACCGGCGGCCCTTGTTCCGGGGTGACTTTGGTGACGATGGCCAACCGATGGCCAGCACCGAGGAGTTGGTTCAAGGGGACCGAAAAGAAATAGCCGGACTGAAAACGGAAGCCAAAGTTGAGATAGGGCGGGGCGGGGCTGACTTCGCATTTGAGGGTGCTCGGATAGACGCGGTCAAACGTGTTCACCCACGTCGTAGGGAGGAGCGCCTGCGCCCAAACGAAAGCTACCAGTTGTAAAGTACCCATCCGCCGAAGTTCTCGTCGTCGGTGGCGAAGATGATTCCGCCGGTGCCGGGGACGAGTTCCATACCCTCTATCTTATGATCGGCGAACGTGCGGATGCGGAGGAGGCGGGGATGGGGCTCGAAGCGGAGCTTGGGCCCTTCGAAGGTGAAGACGCCACCGAGGTAGACGGCGGATTCGAGAGGGCCATCGTCACCCGGGTCGGAGGCCGAGGCGGCGAAGAGCACCCCGCCTTCATCCACCTTCATCTCGGAGATGTGGCGGACGTTTTGGGTAGGCCAGGGGACGGTGATCGTCGTTGTTTGAACTTGTTCAACTTTGTAACCGTGGAGATGGAGTTCGCCGAAATAGAGGCGGCCGGGGCGGGATTCGGCACCGCGATCGGCCCAGGCGAGCCCCCTCGCACGGGGCGCTAAGTATCGGCGGAGCAGGCAAGGACGGCCGAGGCCAGGAAGAGCAGGAGAGAGCGAACGCGCTTAGCCAATATGGTCGCGCAGTCCGCCGGGCCAGGTATGATACGGCGGCGCGTGCGCCCCGCGAGGTCAGCCCTCAAGGATAGCGACGAGTTCCAGAACGGCCTTTCGGGCGGGCTTCAGCAGGGGCAGGTTCGAAAGCTTCAGCAGCAGGACGACCATGCCGATGCTGCGCTTGATGAGTTGTCGGGAGCGGGACTGGCCTTCGGAGGCATCGTAGATCCAGAAGAGCAGCATGCCCATCTGGTACATCCACAGGATCTTCGCCATGTGCGGGACGAGGTCCTTGGGGATACTCACACCGGTTTCATCGAGGGCGCGTTGGAACTGAGCGAAGTCGAACTCGCGGATGGGGCGAGAGGGCTCGCTGAACGGAGACAGGGGGCTGGCGGGATCGGCGGCGTTACTCATCAGCGCGCCGAGGAAGCGCCGGTTCGGTTCGAAATATGCGAACTTGGCTTCGAGGATGGCGATGACGCGGTCCTCGAGTTTCTTGCTCTTATGGGCCGGTTCCAAGAGTGGGCCGAGGTCTTCGAGGGCACGGCGATAGTAGTCCAGGACGATCGCGTCCTTCGATTCAAAGTAGTAATAGGCTAGGCCGGTGGCAACTCCGGAGCGGGAGGCGATTTCGCGCATGGTGGATTCGGCGAAGCCGCGTTCGCGGAACAGTTCGAGCGCGGCTTCTAGAATCTTGACGCGGGTTTCGGAGGAGCGTTGCTGGCGCATGGTACCCATTATCGAAGATCGCAAGACGGCAATTCTACTTGTTGTAGTTTGTAGACGAGGTCAGCGTCGGCCTTGAGCCCGAGCCAACTGGATAGCTGCGTCCGGCTGCGGGAGAGCGTGGCGAACGCTTGACGGGCCATGGGGAGCAGCGCCGGGCTTGACAGGCGATAGGACCAGGACCGGTAGTCTTCAAGCGCCCAGAGCACCATGAGCCAGGCGGAGTCGCCCTGCCAGACCTCGCCGGAGTCGGCGATGACGGTGAGTTCGCGCTCCTCTGGAGGCTTCGGTATGAAGTGCAAGGGCAGGGCGTGGCGCTGGGATTGGATCCAGTTACGCATGGAGCTGCAGAGGCCGCACTGGGCGTCGTAGTGGAGAGTCAGGCTGGTCATCGCGCACCTACAAAGTGCGTGGGAGGCATGGGGGGCGGCGCGGGGCGGAGGCGGTCCAAGGCGCGGCGGCGAATGCGGGTGAACAGGTAGAGGTTGAAGAAGTGCATCACCGCCAGGATGAGCAGCACGAAGCCGATCTTTTCGCTGAGCAGTTCGATGGCGACACGGACGGTGTCGATCTCGTAATAGGTCTTCAAGCTGGCAACCGTCCAGCCGAAGTTGATGAGATAGAAGCCGACGACCAGCAGATGGTTGACGGAATCGGCAAGTTCGGCTTGGCCGGCGAAGGCGTCGAGCAGAAAAGC
>JANODS010001009.1:0-9322 GCA_031412835.1 Acidobacteriota bacterium
CGAACTCGACGACGGCATCGGCAAGATCCTCGCCAAACTCCGCGCCTTGAACCTCGAACAGAACACGCTAGTCTTTTTCCTCAGCGACAACGGCGGCCCCCAACCGGGCAAACGCACCGACAACACCCCGCTCAAAGGCTACAAAGCGTCCACCTGGGAAGGCGGCGTCCGCGTTCCGTTCCTTGTCCAATGGAAAGGCCGCCTCCCCGCCGGGAAAGTCTACGACCACCCCGTCATCCAACTCGATATTCAGCCTACTGCCTTGGCCGCCGCCGGCGGATCGGTGAAGAAGGAATGGAAGCTCGACGGCGTCAATCTGCTCCCCTACCTCGAAGGCAAAACGACCGGCCGCCCGCACGAGACCCTCTACTGGCGATTCGGCCCCCAATGGGCCATTCGCAAAGGCGACTGGAAGTTAGTCCAAGCCCCCGAAGAAAAAATGCTACCCGCCACGGCCCTGCCCAAACTGGCCGTTGGCCCCGTCCATCTCTATAACTGGGCCGCCGACAAAAGCGATTCGACTGATCTAAGTTCGAAACACCCCGAAAAGGTCGCCGAGCTCAAAGCGGAGTGGGATGCGTGGAACAAAGAGCAGGCACCTCCTAGCTGGCTACCGGGCGGCGGCGGCGCGGGTAATAAAAAGAAAAAGCGGTAAATCAGTCTTTTTTAGGGGTGTGAACTGAGCCATTCACAACCCGTTTGCAAATATTTTCAACGCGCAAGTCTCTCACCAGCAATAAGATACGAAATCCGTCCCTCTACCGTCGAACGAATTGCTCCGTTGCCCGCCCCTACTCTTTAAGCAACGGAGTACAACGATGTCCCAACCACTTTCTGATGAAACTAAGCAACGTCGCGCCGATGCGTCTCGGCAAAACGGGCGCAAGAGCAAGGGGCCTGTTTCGCCCGACGGCAAATATCGCAGCTCCATGAATGCGATCACAACCGGCCTGCACGTCGAGTTACACAAAGAGGATCTACCGTCTTTCTATAATTTGATCTCATCCGACAATCGAGAAGAGTACTTACGCGGTCTCCAAGCGCACTACCGCAAGTTCAAACCGGACTCCGAAGTTGAACAGGGCTATGTCCGCCGCATGACCTCCGAAATGTTCAGCTTTGATCGGAATACCTCGCTCTACACCAGAGCCATGCAGGAAGAACTGGATACCGTCCTTCGCGAGTATCCCGATATCGACGTGGGCACCCAGTTTCTCAACGGTCACAAACGGTCCATCACGCAAAGGGAACTGTTCCGCACCATCGAGCGCAACAAAAAAGCGCATCTCCAGGCCTACGAAAAGCTCATGAAGCTCTTGGCGCAGTCCAGAAAGTTGTTCCCGTTGCAGCCGCCGGAACCCGTTGATATCTCCGCGGACACAAATACGTTGGAGGAACCCGGGCCTACGCCGGAAGTCGTCGCCGAACTACTCGGTCTAGCCGACCAAGCCAAAAAGGAACCTAGCTTTGTGCCTCCGGCCTATGTCCTTAACTTCTTGGAAGATAAGGAGGTTATGCAGCGCGTAGCTCCAAATTACGATGTTGCCGATTTGCTGGTCCGCTTCGGTCGCATCAAGCCGCCGATTGCGGCTTAGCCCAGCCAGCAGAGTAGTTCTCCCCGAGATTGCGACCAAGTCAAGATAACCGGTACGCCCGAAGTGTGTCCGGTAGCACCGCCTAGTTCGCGATCGGGATATCCGCCATGTCATGAAACGCGTCCGGAGTCTCAATCGCCAGCGCCACCGTCGGCCCCGTCGGCGCATTCGTCGGGATCGTGAAGTTGATCTGATACAACCCAGCCAACCCCGGTGCCAAGCCCTTGAAGAGCACCGTCGCCTGCCGACCCCCCACATAAACCTTCACGTCCGCCGTCACCAAACTCAACGGACTCGCCGATGCCGCCGCCCCGTCCCGACCCGCTGGGCTCACCGCCCCCAAGCCAGTCAAGAACAGTTGCACCGTGTCTCCCCGGCGTGCCCCGCTCGCCGGGCTGATCAAGCTGAAGTCCGCCCGCAGCAGCGCCGCCGGCCCCGTCCCAGCCGACGGAATCGTAAAGATCCCCGGCGAAGTCCGTCCCAACGGTAGCTCCACCGTGTTCGACCGCACAGTCCCATTCACCACCTGCAACGTGGCCGTCGCCCCCGTCGCCCCAAACGGTACCAGCGCGCTGATCTGCCCCGCGCTGACGAAGTACAGCGGAGCCGCCGTCCCGTTCACCAGCACCTGCACCCCGTTCAAGGTCGTAGGGAAGGGAAGACTCGTCGCCGCCGTCGTCGCCGACGAAAGCCCTCCCCCGAAGATCGTAAAGAACGACCCCGGCGACAGCGGTGCCCCCACCGGTGCAAAGCTCCCCGCGTTCAACACCCCCTGCGGGTTGAGGAATACCCCCGTCCCGGTCGCCGCCGTCGCCCGCACTCCCAGCACCAACTCGTAGTTGTTGTTGTCCACCGTCGATACGCCGCTCGCCGCATAAAGCTCCCCTCCGTTCCCCAGCCGCAATCGGTTCAGCTCCAGCGCCCCCGTCCCGTCCGCCGCCAAGCTATAGCTGTTCACCCCCGTCAAATCCAGCACGCCCTCCACCTGCCGAACACGCCGACTCGATACGATTCGCCCCGTCCCGTTGGCATTGCTCGCCCCCGCATAGTTCCCCGCCCGACCCGCCTCGTACCGCAGCCCCCCGTGGAAGTACAACCCCCGCAGGTTCGCCGCCGAAGCCGTCCCCGTAAACCCCTTCACTGCCACAAACAGATCATGCCCCGCCGCCGCCGTCGACCCGCCCAACAGAATGTTCCCATCGGCCGACAGGTACACCGCCCGACCCCCGCTCAGCAGTTGCGTCGCCGCCGTCAGGCCCGTCCCCAATGGAAAGTTCGCCGTCCCGCTCCCGTCCCCCGTCAACGAATACGATGCCGCCGCCACCGTCTGCGTCGTCGCCCGATCCCCCAAGTTCACCGCCTTCCCGTTCACGCTCACATCCCCAAAGCTCCCGTTCCCTCCCGCGTTCAGCCGAAAGCTCGTGTTCCGCAAGCTCACCGCCGACCCCCCCGGAAACTCCAGCGTCTGCCCCTGATAAACCCCCGTCAAGCTCTGATTGTTCACCGCCCCCGTCGGAGCCGGCACCGCGATAAACAGGTCCGCCACCCCACCGCTCCCCTCCGTCGTCGAGCCCACCACCGCCCCCGGCCCAATGCCTGCATTGATATCGCTTCCGGCCCGCTGCAAGTTCGATAACGTCACGTATCCCGTACTCTTCACGGTGTAGGTCCCGCTCCCGCTCAGCGCCACCGGTGCCGCCGCCCCCACAATCTGCGACCCCACAAAGCTATACCCCCCCGCCCCATTAAAGGTCACCGAACCGTAGAAGGTCCGCATCTCGCCCACCGCCCCAGCCGCCGTGGTCGTCATCAACAGGTGGCGCGCAAAGTACTTCCCATTTAAAGTTGTGTTGGAAGGAGCCTGCGCAAGCAGAAATTCCGAGCCAATAAGAGTAAGGGCTACGACGAGTCGAAAAGTAGGCATAGGCATAGTTTAGTGACCTTACAATAGAAACTCCATTCCCGCCGCAGTGTTTCGACAATCGACCGCCCCCCAGGGACAAATCATGAAGACCTCAATTCACCTCAGTCTGATCGCTCTCACCGCCGGCCTCCTGCCCGCCCAATCCGAACCGGCTGAGTGCGCCTTCTTCGGCCCGCAGCACGACCGCATCGCCAGCGCAGGCAAAAACGCCCTTCCCGACTATCGCCGCGGTGCCCTCACCGCCCAGGTCGTCAGCTCTCTGACCAACTTCGTCCCTGGCGGCAGTCGCACGAACTCACAGTACCAGTTCGACCAATTGCCCCTCATTGATAGACATATTTATCAAACTTTAATGGAGAAGGCCGTCTCCCCCGCCGACCGCTCCTCCGATTCCGAGTTCCTCCGCCGCCTATCCCTCGACCTCACCGGCCGCATCCCCGATGTCGCCCGCCTCAATACCTTCCTCGCCGATACCCGTTCCAACAAGCGCGAACTCCTCATCGACGAACTCCTCGCCAAGCCCGAATGGACCGACAAGTGGACCATGTTCTTCGGAGATCTCTTCAAGAACAACCAGCGCAACACCCAGATCCAACGCTTCCCCTCCGGCGTCGTCGCCTTCAACGATTGGATCCGCACCTCGCTCCAATCCGGCAAGCCCTACAACCAAATGGCCACGGAGCTAATAACCGCCTCGGGCTCCGAGAGCTACACCCAGGGCGACCTCAACTATCTCGCTGGAGCTTACGTCACCGGCGGCCCCATCCAAGACGTTTACGATGGGCAAGTCGCCGACATCGCCAAAGTCTTCCTCGGCATTTCCCATGTCAATTGCATCCTCTGCCACAACGGCCGCGGCCACCTCGATACCCTCTCCGTCTGGGGCAAGTCCGCCACCCGCCTCCAAGCCTGGGGCATGGCCAGCTTCCTTTCCCGCACCCTCTCCGTCCGCCGCCCCATCAACACCGATAGCTTCAACCCCTATAAGTGGACCATTGAAGATTCCGCCGCCATCCGCTTTGACTATCAACTCAACACCACCACCGGCAACCGTCCCGCCCGCGCCGCCATCGGCACGCAAACCACCGTTGCCCCGTCCTACATCTTCTCCGGCCGTGGCCCCCGCTCCGGCGAATCCTACCGCACCGCCCTTGCCCGCGAAGTCACCACCGACCTCCAATTCTCCCGCGCCATCGTCAACTATCTCTGGGAGCAGTTCTTCACCCGCGCCCTCGTCACCCCTTCCGACGGCTTCGACCCCGCCCGTCTCGATCCCGACAATCCGCCGCCCGAAGGCTGGACCCTCCAGGCCACCCACCCCCGCCTGCTCAACGAACTCGCCCAAGCCTTCGTCGACAACGGCTACAACATCAAGTGGCTCATGAAGCAGATCGCTGGGAGCGAGGCCTATCAAATGTCCTCCCGCTACCCCGGCACCTGGGACCCGCAATGGGAGCCGCTCTTCGCCCGCAAGCTCGTCCGCCGCCTCTGGGGAGAAGAGATCCACGACTCCCTCACGATGGCCAGCGGCGTCCTCGGCTCTTACGATCTCAGCCGCAGCTACCCCGGTCTCGCCACCGTCAACTACGCCATGAAGAATCCGGAGCCGAGCAACAACCCGGACCGCGGCGGTGCCGTCTCCCGCTTCCTCGACGCCTTCCTCCGCGGCGACCGCGATGAAGAGGAACGCCGCGCCGAAGGCTCCATCTCTCAAGCCCTCGGCCTCATGAACGACCCCCTCGTCATGACCCGCATCCGCGGCACCGGCACCGGGGCCAACGCCAATCTCCTCCTTGTCCGGAACCTCTCCAAGTCCGACGACGAGCTCATCCAGACCCTCTTCCTCACCGTCCTCTCCCGCGTCCCCACGGACGCCGAACGCACGGCCGCCGCAACCCAACTTCGCACCGGCAACCGCACCCAGGCCGCCGAAGACCTGCTCTGGTCACTCTTCAACAAAGTCGACTTTCTCTTCAACTACTAAGGAGCCAGCCATGCATCGCCCATTCTCATCCGCCCCCCATCTCTCCCGCCGTAACTTCTTTGAAGTGCTCGGCTCCGGCGTTACCGGCTCCTATCTCGCCGGTCTCCCCCTTCGCGCGGCAGATACGCGCCCCGCCGTCACCACCCAGAACAAGGCAAAAAACGTCATCTTCATCTTGATGACCGGCGCCCCCTCCCACGTCGATACCTTCGACCTCAAAATGACCAACGGCGTCACCCCGTCCAACTTCAATCCCGCCACCGTCAACGGCATCCTCTGGCCCACCGGACTCCTCCCTAAGCTCGGCGGCCAACTCGGCAATATCGCCGTCGTCCGCTCCATGCGCAGTTGGGCGCTTGTTCACTCCCTCGCCCAAACCTGGACGCAAATCGGTCGCTCGCCAGCCGCCGCCCTCGGCGACGTCGCCCCGAACATCGGCAGTGTCGTCGCCCTCGAAAAAGAGAAAGAGCGGACCCCCAGTCAGGTCTTCCCCACCTTCCTCGCCCTCAACGCTGGTAACGCCTCCGGCTCCGGCTTCTTTTCCGCCACCTACGCCCCCTTCAAACTCACCCCCGCCACCACCGGCATTCCCAACACGTCCAATACCGACGGCCAGACCCGCCACGAAAGCCGCCTCAAATTCCTCCGCTCCTTCGATGGCACCCTTCGCGCCGACAACAAATCCTTCAGCGACTACGACGCCTTCTACAACGCCGCCAACGGCATGATGTTCAACGCCGCTGTCACCACCGCCTTCACCTACTCCGCCGCCGAAAGCACCCGCTACGGCAACAACGGCTTCGGCAACGCCTGCCTCGTCGCCAAGCAAGTCCTCGCCGCCAACCAAGGCACCCGCTTCATCCAAATCAACATCGGCAACTGGGACCATCACAACGATATCTACGGCACCGACACCCCCACCGGCAACAATCTCTACACCCTCGGCAAGGTCTTCGACGACGGTGTCGGCACCCTCCTCGCCGACCTCGCCGCCAACGGCTCGCTGAAGGAAACGCTTGTCGTCATGGTCGGCGAATTCGGCCGCACCACCGGCCGCCTCTCCAACACCGGCGGCCGCGACCACTATCTCCAGCAGTTCGCCGCCTTCGCCGGCGGCGGCGTCAAAGGCGGTCGCGCCCTCGGCGCCACCAACTCCACCGGCAGTGATGTCGACAACGGCAACTACGGCTGGAAGCAGAACCGCTACATCCGCCCCGAAGACGTTGAAGCCACCGTCTATTCCGCCCTTGGCATCGATTGGACCAAGCAACTCGATACGCCCTTCGGCCGTACGTTCGAATACGTCCCTGACGCCGCCGACGGCCTCTACATGCCTATCGACGAACTCTGGGCCTAAACCACCCATACATCGCCGGCAGCAGGAACAGCGTCAACACCGTCGAAGAGCCCAAGCCGCCAATCACCACCGTCGCCAACGGCCGCTGCACCTCCGACCCCGCCGATGTCGAGAGCGCCATCGGCAGAAAACCCAAAGCCGCCACCAGAGCCGTCATCAACACTGGCCGCAACCGCGACGCCGCTCCCGACCGTATCGCGTGTTCAACATCCCCAGTCTCTTCCATCAACCGGTTGATCTGGCTCACCATCACGATCCCGTTCAACACCGCCACCCCAAACAACGCGATGAACCCGATCGACGCGGACAGGTTCAGATTCATCTCCCGCAGCCACAGCGCAGCCACCCCGCCCACCAGCGCAAACGGCACGTTCGCCAGAATCAGCAGCGCCTGCCGGAACGAGTTGAACGTCAAATACAGCAACCCAAAGATCAGCGCCAAGGACGCCGGCAGCACCATCACGAGCCGCTTCGTCGCCCGGTCCTGGTTCTCAAACTGTCCGCCCCAATCCACGAAATAGCCCGCCGGCACCGACATCGCCGCCTCCACCCGCGTCTTCGCCTCCGCCACAAACCCGCCCAAATCCCGGCCCCGTACGTTCGACTGCACCACGATCCGCCGCTGCCCGTTCTCCCGGTTGATCATCTCCGGCCCCCGCGCCACAGAGATCTTCGCCACCTGTCCCAACGTTACCCGCTCCCCCGCCGGGGCCCGCATCCGTATGCTGTTCAGCGCGTCCGGCGTCCGCCGATACTCCTCCGGCAGCTTGATCACAATCGGGAACCGCCGCTGCCCTTCGATCATGTCCGATACGTGCCGCCCCCCCACCGCCGACTCCACCACCTCGCGTACCTCCGATACGTTCATCCCATACTTTGCCAACTGCGCCAAGTCAGGCTCCACCCGTAGCTCCGCCGTCCCCGAAATCACTTCCATCTGCGTATCCGCCGCCCCCGGCGTCTGCTCCAGCGCCCGTAGCGCCTTCTGCGCCAGCGCCTCCAACACCTCCGGGCTCTCCCCGAAAATCTTCACCGCCACGTCGGCCTTGATCCCCGAAATCGTCTCGTCCAGCCGCATCGCCATCGGCTGTGTAAAGTTGTAAGCCACCCCCGGCACCGCCTGCAGCGCCTCGTCCATCTTCACAATCAGCCCCTCTTTCGTCTTTGCCGTCGTCCACTCCTCCACCGGCTTCAGCAGAATGTAAACGTCCCCTTCGCTGATGCTCATCGCGTCCAGCGCCAGGTCGCTCCGCCCTAACTTCGACACCACCCCCGTCACCTCAGGAAACGTCAGCACCACCTGCTCCACCTTCTGGCTCAGCGCTACGGACTCCGTCAACGAGATCCCCGGCAGCTTCTTCGACTGGATCAGAATCGAGCCCTCTTCCAGCTTCGGCATGAACTCCGTCCCGATGTACCGCAGCGACACAATCGCCCCCATTGCCAGCAACGCCCCAAACGCCACCGTCAACTGCCGATGCCCCAATACAAACTCCAACCGCCGCGAGTACACCCCTCGGACCCTTTCAAACCACCCGTCCTCCCGATGCGCCTTCACGCCCCCCGCCAACGCAAAACTCGCCAGCACCGGCATCGCCACCAGCGCCAACACCAAGGACCCCAACAGCGCCGAACACACCGTCACCGCCATCGGTCGGAACAACCGACCCTCCAACCCCTCCAGGAAGAACAACGGCAGATACACCGCAATAATGATCCCCACCGCGAACACGATCGGCCTCGCCACCTCCGCAGCCGCATGCCGCAGCGTGTCCACCACCGACTCATGCTCCCGCAGCGCCAACCGCGCCACCGCGCTCTCCATCATCACCACCGCCCCGTCCACGATCATCCCGAAGTCCACCGCCCCCAGGCTCATCAGGTTCGCCGAAATCCCGAAGTACCGCATGCCAATGAACCCAATCAGCATCGACAACGGAATCACCAACGCCACCAGCAAAGCTGCCCGTACATTGCCCAAAAACACGAGCAAAACCAGCAAAACCAGCGCCCCGGCCTCCAATAAATTCCGCCCGACCGTCCCAATCGTCCGGTTAATCACCTCGCTCTGGTCATAGAACGGAACCAGCTTCACGCCCTCCGGCACTCGAATCTGCGCCAGCCTCTGCTTCACCCGTTCAATCACGTTCCGCCCGTTCTCCCCCTTCAGCATCACGGCCACGCCGCCTACCGTCTCGCCCTTGCCGTCCCTTGAAATCGCCCCCTGCCGCTGCATCCCGCCGGTCTTGATCTTCGCCACCCGACCCAGCAAAATCGGCGTTCCCGCGCTCGTCTTCACGACGATCTTTTCGAGGTCCTCCCGCCGCTTCACTCGTCCCAACCCAATCAGCGTGTACTGCTCGGAGGCATGCTCAATGTAGCCTCCCCCGAAGTTCTCGTTGTTCTCCGTCAGCCGAGCGAACACCTCCTTCACCGTCAGGCCATATTGCTCCAGCGCCCGC
>JANODS010001010.1:0-8714 GCA_031412835.1 Acidobacteriota bacterium
GGCAAGTTCGGCTACCTGGAGATGACCTACCGCTTCTAGAGCAACTTCGAGACGGCGGTTTCGATCTCCGCAATCGCCGTCTCCCCCTTCCAAACCTTCACTTTCTTTCCAGTCCGGTCGTACAGCACGAGCGCGGGCAACTCACCGCCCCACTTCGGGTCGATCTGCCGAATGAACGCGTCGTCGTCCTTCGGGGCCTTGATGTAGCCGGTCGTCGTGATCCCCGCCGCTTTCAAGTACGCCCGCGCCGCCGGCTCGTTCTCCAACTCGTCGGACGAGATCGTCATCACTACGAACCCCTTGGCTTTCAGCTTCGCCTCCAACTTCGCTACCAGCGGCATCTCCTTCCGGCACGGCACGCACCAAGTAGCCCAGAAATCCACGAGCACGACCTTTCCCTTCCGCTCCGCGATCAGCTTCGGGTACAGCGTCTCGTTGACTTTCACAAGCGGCGTCTCCGCCCCCAGCAACGCCAACCCGACCAACGCAATCAGTTTCTTCATGGTTCCTTCCGTATCCGCTTAATGGTGCAGCCAAAGCTGCGAATTCGGCCAATCTCCGTCGGCTGCTTGGCGAGCAAAGCATCCACGGTCAGCCGCACCGCCTCCACCTTCACCCGCGCCGGATTCTTGGCGTCGTCAATCGCCCCTTGATACCGGACCTCTCCAGACTTGTCCACAACCACGGCCTCTGGCGTCATCCGCGCATCGAACCGGTCCGCCACCACGTTGCTCCAATCCTTGAATATCGGCACGGCGAATTCTACGTCTTTGGCGTACGACCGCACCTCATCCACCGTCTCGTTGTCGTTCGCGTTCACGAGCAGGATTCGCACCGGGTTCCCCGCATACCGAGCCACCAAGGCCTTGATCCGGTCCGTATAGGCATTCGAGATCGGACATACCGTCGACAGGAACAACAGCACCGTCGCCTCGGACCCGGCCAAGTCAACCGCCTCCGGCCGACCATCCAGCCGACTCAGTCGAAGGTTCGTCCCGGCCCCGCGGAGCAGCGCCGTACCCGCCGAGGCGCTCAAGAACGCCCGCCGGTTCACTTCTTTGGCTCGACCTTGTTTTCGAGCTTCAGGTTCACGATCACCCGTTTCCGATCATCGAACGTACTCACCGTTCGCACCGGGCTCTCGTAGCCTTTCGCTGCCGCGCGGATTTCGTAGTCCACGGCCGTGCTCAAACCCGTGAAGGTAAAGATGCCATCGGCCTTCGTGATAAAGCTGCGGACCTGCATCGACTTCGTGTTCTTGATCTGGACCACGGCACCTTCCACGATCTGATCATCGACAGACTTCACCGCGCCCTGCACCGCCCGCGTGTTCGCGTCTTCTTTCGGCTGTCCCTTACCGCCCTGGCCCGGCAACCAATTGCCATAGCTTCCACCCGGCGATGGGCTGCTCTGCTGCGCCATCGCAACCGCCAGAGATCCGACCACGAAAACGACCATGAAGATTTGACGGGACATAAGGACTCTATACACCTATAGATGATTCTACCTGGATTCCGGTTTCAGTTCGAAGAAGACATCCACACGAACGCCCGGCACCGTCGCCGCTTCCTTCGTTTGCGAGACGAACCCTTTCGCCACTGCAGTCAGCTTGAACTTGGTCTCCGACGGAGGCAAACGAAACGCGAACTCCCCGTGCGCATCGCTCGAAACCTTTTGCGGTTTGGCCCGCTTGCCTTTCGCGGGCGATTCACTCGCTTCCAGAGTCACAACCGCTCCGGGCAGCGCAAAGCCGGGCTCTCGAAACACGGTTCCCGCAATGACAGAAACCGTCTTTTTGTCTTCGGCAAAGCCCATCACGGGCAGGCCCAAGCCGCCCGCGATAGTCAACAGCACGAGCAGCAGACTACCAGTCTTTCTCGTCTTCGTCTTCGTCATCATCCTCTTCGAGGTCGTCATCCTCGTCGAACTCGTCGTCTTCTTCCTCTTCCTCGTCGTCGTCTTCCTCGTCGTCGTCATCCTCGTCGTCATCGTCCTTATCGGACTCCAACTCTAAAGGATCGGTGCTGAGCACGCGCAACGCCGCGCCGCACTCCTCGCATTCAACAACGTCACCGGCGTCGAGTTCATCCTCGTCAACTTCAATCGCCGCTTCACACTTTGGACAATTCACCATGGGAAATCACGCTCCAAACTGGCCACCCTCTACCGGGGCCATCCCTACAGATTTATACGAAACTATCGACTGAATACAACCCAAAAAATAGCGAAGTTCAGTGGGCTCTTGCAAATTCTCGTTTGAGTTGTCTAGCGTACTCATTCATCTGGTCCCCGGTCAAGGTCACCAGCGCCTTTTCAAAATCATCACCCGACTCGATCATATACTTCAAGTGCAGCGCAGCCATCCGGCTGCACCACGGGTCCGTGATCGGATGACCCGACTCCGCCGCCACCCGCAACAATTGCGGATGCGGCAGCGCGAGGACTCTCTCCTCGCGTCGCCCCTCCATCACAATCTCAAACTTCACATCCACCGTGTCGGCGTGACGAATCGAGATCCCGTTTTGGAGCCAGCGAAACTCAACCTCAATCGGAGCGCCGAATATATCCGGCGCGGTGAAGTGGCGAAAAGGAACAGACATGCTCCTTTTAGTCTACTAATCGTGCAAGCTCGAATGGCGGACCAATGATAAAAATTCGTGCCGCGTCTCTTTATTCCGGAAGTCGCCCAGCATGGAACTCGTCGCCGTCGACGAATGCTGCTTCTCGACGCCGCGCATCATCATGCAGAAATGCCGCGCTTCCACGATCACGCCGACTCCGCGTGGCTGCAGGACGTCCATCAACGTCTGGGCGATCTCCTGCGTCATCCGCTCCTGCACCTGCAACCGCCGGGCAAATACATCGATGATCCGCGGAATCTTGCTCAGGCCAACCACCTTCCCGTTCGGTATGTAGGCCACGTGCGCCTTACCGTAAAACGGCAGCATGTGGTGCTCGCACATCGAAAAGAACTCGATGTCCTTCACCACCACCATCTCATCGTAGTCCACGTCGAATAGCGCGCCGTTGATCAACTTGTCGACGTCCGCCTGGTACCCGGACGTTAAAAACCGCATCGCTTTCTCGTAGCGCTCGGGCGTCTTTAAGAGCCCATCTCGGCTCGGATCTTCCCCCAAGCCCGACAGGATGTCCTTCGCATGGGCGGCAATATCCACCTGCTGCGAAACCGGAACGATTTTCACCACCGCTTTACGTTGTTTCATCTTGAATTAATCGATGAGCGTGAGCTCGACAGAGTTTCGTTTTGTTTCTTGCACGCGGACGTTCGTCAGTTGCGGTGCCGAGTTGCCAAGACTGCCACGCCACTCCCGCAGCAGATGGTCTCGAACCGCAAAGGCCATATTCTCAGTGGTCGATGGGGTCGTGGCAAATTCAGGCACATCGAAGTTCAGATACCGGTGATCGTAGCGGTCGAGCACCTCGCGCTGGACGAGTGCGTCGAGATCCTTGACGGATACGACCAACCCGGTCCATTCGTCCACCACACCCTTCACCGTGATCGAAAGCAGGTAGTTGTGCCCGTGGCCGTACGGATTGTTGCACTTGCCAAAAAGGCGCTGATTTTCTTCGGCTCCCAACTGCTCCAAATGGAGGCGATGGGACGCCACAAAGCGATAGTTCCGCGTCAAGCTGACAGTCATCAGGAGCCTTGGTACTCGACGCAGGTATCTTCGGTCTCAAACAGCCGCACCATGTGCAAGCGGGCGGGGCCACCCTGAAAGCGGCGGTCTAAACGGCCCCAAATCTCCACCGCCAGGTTCTCCGTCGTCGGAATGACCTTGTCGAACGGAGGCACTTCAAAGTTGAGGTGCCGATGATCCATGGGATCCACCACCTCTTCCATCATCACGTCTTTCAGGTCTTTGAGATCGTAAATCATCCCGGTGACGGGGTCCACGTCGCCGGCCAGAGTCACCTCGAGGACATAATTGTGGCCGTGACCGTTTACGTTGGCTGCGGGGCCATAGAGCCGCACGTTTTCTTCTTCGGACAACAACGGGTTCCGACAGATATGAGACGAGGAGAATTCAACGCGACGGGTGATGAGCATTACATTCGATAGGATGCGACAATCTGGCACAGGGATACACTAGATATTTTAACCCCCATGCAGAACCCAGATCAGTGGCTCAAAATCGCCGCCGCCACGCTTGCCGTTGGACTTGTCGCCATCGTCGGTGACACACTCCGCGAACGTCTCGTCAACGTTGGCGATACCGCCCCCCAATTCGCCATCACCTCTGACCGTGGCACGAAGCTCTCTCGCAGCGATTTCGGCGGCAAGCTGCTCGTCCTCAACTTTTGGGCCACCTGGTGCCCCCCGTGTATTAACGAGTTGCCCAGCCTGAACGCCATGGCTCGCGCGCTCGCGCCCAAGGGCATCGTCGTCGTCGGCATCTCGATCGACCAGGACGAGAAGGCTTACAAGAATTTCACACAGCGCTTTAAGCTCTCGTTTGAGACCGCCCGCGACCCGGAGGCCAACATCTCCTCGGACTACGGAACGTTCAAAATCCCCGAGACCTACGTCATCACGCCCGATGGCAAGGTAGTCGAAAAGTTTATTTCGGACCGCGACTGGATGGACCCCGCGCTTCTCAAGCGCCTGGAAGGATACGTTCGATGATCCCCGCCGAAGTGATTGCCAAGCTCAAGAAGATCGTCGGCGATAAGGGCGTCCTGGACCAGCCCGCCGACCTCAGCCTTTACGAATACGACGGGGGAGTCGACAAGCACCGGCCCGATGCCGTGGTCTTCCCGCGCGAGACGGCCCAAGTGGTCTCCATCGTGAATTTAGCTCGCGAATCCGGCGTCCCGTTCGTCGGCCGGGGGGCTGGCACGGGCCTCTCCGGAGGCGTCATCGCAGCCCGTGGTGGCATCATGATCGCCTTCGCCCGGATGAACAAGATCCTGTCGATCGACATCGAGAACGAGCGCATCACCGTCGAGCCGGGCGTCGTCAATCTCGACGTTACGCTGGCCGTTCAAGCGCAGAAGTATTTCTACGCTCCGGACCCTTCGAGCCAACGCGCCTGCACCATCGGCGGCAACGTGGCCGAGAACGCGGGCGGCCCGCACACGCTCGCTTATGGCGTCACCACCAACCACGTTCTCGGCCTGGAGATGGTGCTGCCGGATGGGAGCGTGATCTCTACCGGCGGCCATGAACAGGATCTGCCCGGCTATGACCTCGTCGGCTTGATGACCGGTTCCGAGGGCACGATGGGCCTGGTCACGAAAGTCGTCCTGCGGCTGATGCGCCAGCCGGAACTGGTCAAGACCACGTTGGCCATCTTCAACTCCCCGACCGATGCCGGCAACGCGGTGAGCGAAATCGCGGCCCGCGCGATCACGCCGGTCGCCGTTGAAATGCTCGATGGGGTGATGCTGCGGATGGTGGAAGAAGCCACCCACGCGGGCTATCCGCTCGACGCCGCGGCGGTGCTGCTGATTGAGCTCGAAGGCTTGAAAGAGGCCGTCGAGGAGCAGTTGGATCAAGTTCGTGAAGCTTGTTTGGCCTCTGGTGCCCGAGAATTCCGCATTGCTAAGAGTGAGGAGGAACGCGCGTTGCTTTGGAAAGGCCGCAAGAATGCGTTCGGTGCGGTCGGCCGTGTCAGCCCGTATTATTACGTGCAGGACGGGGTCGTGCCGCGGACGAAAATCGCGTCCACTCTGAAGGAAATCGGCAAAATCAGCGCTAAGTACGGCCTCACCATCTCGAACATTTTTCACGCCGGCGACGGCAACATGCATCCCATCATCCTCTTCGACGCCCGCATTCCCGGCGAGCTTGAAAAAGCCCGCAACGCCGGCGAGGACATCCTCAGCCACTGCATCGCGGTCGGCGGCTCGATCACTGGCGAGCATGGCGTTGGCATGGAAAAGATGGAGCTGATGTCGAAGCTGTTCACCTCCGATACGCTCGACATGATCGGTCGCTTCAAGACCCTGTTCGATCCCACGTGCCTGCTCAACCCGGACAAGGTGCTGCCGACGGGTCGCGGCTGCATGGAGATTCGTCAAAAACCGGTAACCGCTGAAACCATGTTATGAACCTACTTCTGCTCGCCGTCACCTTTTTGCGTCTCGACCCCGCTGTCATCACCGACTGTCGCGATGGACTCGGTCGAGCGGTTCTCCGCTGGACGTCCACCGACGCTCCTTCGGTCACACTGTTCACGCAAAGCACGGCCCTGACCGGGCCGGAATCGCCCATCGGTTCCAACGTTACCGGCCACTGGGTCGCCGACGGCCAGCAGTTCTCGCTCCGCGCTCCCAACGGCGCGACGCTGGCCACGGTTACCGCCCGCCTCAACTGCGTCGACCAACCGCTATGGCCGCTCACGGTCGGCAATTTTTGGACGTTTCGCGTCAA
The DNA here is from genome assembly GCA_031412835.1 of Acidobacteriota bacterium. Taxonomy (GTDB): domain Bacteria; phylum Acidobacteriota; class Terriglobia; order Bryobacterales; family Bryobacteraceae. The sequence goes on from JANODS010001010.1 coordinate 6,398, forward strand.
TAGCCGCCAGCAGACGGGCCTCTACCAGACTTGGCGCGTGACCCGGCAGGAAACGATCCTCGGGGAAACTTGGTCGCTCGTGTCTGGAGGCCGAACCGAAAACTGGTGGCGCGTCGACGCCCTCGGCGGCGTTCATCGGCTTGTGAACAACCTTGATGATCGCCCCGTAATCCGAGAGGCACCGGAGGCGACCGTCCCCGCCGGCATCTTTGTCGATAACTACACGTATTTCCTCCCCGGCTTTCAGATGGAGACGGGAACTCTCTCCCGCGGCGTGGGACCCGTGAAGATTTTGCGAACGCTTACGGGCGGCTCCTCCGGCGGCTTCGATGAAGGGTTCGACCTTGTCGAGGCCAAGATCGGTGACCGTATCATCCGCCGCGATTTGTACGGAATCAGCCTCAACATTGACCCCGAAGTCTACAACTGCGCCATCCCGTGCTACTTCGTCGCCTGCGGCTTCGCCGGGGCCGACCCGCCAGGAACCGTCAAGCCGTGCCGCGAGGCTCGTGTCGAAGGTGCCGAATTGCTCACCGTTACGGGCCCGGATGGAGCTGTGGTGATGCAGGAAAAGCTGAGCGGAACGACCTTCCTTCGCCTGCCGCTGTGGCAGTGGCCGAATGGTTTGTACACGCTTCAGGCATACGGGCCGCTGGGCACCGCGAAGACAACCGTCAGCCATCCGCAGTAGCGCAGCTACTGCCCGGCTAGCTCCTTCGTCAACACGGGAAGGAACACACCGGGGTCGAGCGCTCCCTGATACTTCTTACCGTTCAAAAACACGGTGGGCGTTCCCTGGACGCCGATGCGGTCGCCCTCTTTGACGTCCCGGTCCACTTGGCCTTTCACCGCCACCGAATCGAGCGCCGCGACGAATTTGGGCATGTCCATCCCCAACTCCTTCGCCCAGTTCAGGACGTTCATCCGGCTGATCTGCCGACTCTGCGCGTACAACCGGTCGTGCAGCGGCCAGAATTTGCCTTGCTGCTCCGCCGCTAAACTCGCCTGCGCCGCCATCCGCGCTTGGCCATGGGTATCGAGCGGGAAGTGCTTGTAGACGAGGCGGACGTCTTTCGGAAACGCCTTCAACGCCGCGTCCAAATGGCCAATGGCCTTGATGCAGTACGGGCACTGGAAATCCGAAAATTCGACGATCGTGATCTTGGCGTTCGCCGGACCCTTGGCCGGTGAACCGGCGATAGCGATTTCGATGGGATCGAGCAACATCCGGTTCCGATCTCCGGCTGACTTCACGAGCGGCGACGCCGCCAGCGCCTTGCGGATATCTTTCCCGGCCTTCGCGGCATCGACCGCGACGTTGGCCAAGGTCGTACTTTGACTGCACGCGGGATCTTCCACACGGCATTGGGCCAACTGCATCGGGCAGCCGCAGGGGCAGCCAAACTCCCGCAACACCTGCAGGACTTCCGTCTTTTTTGCAGCCGTCAGACCGGTGAAGTCCACGCCGGGCAGCTCGGTTGCCGATTTCCAGTCCTGCGCTCCCAGCGCCACAACCATCGCGAAGAAAAGACTAATCCTCATGAACCCATTATGAAGCTTTCCCGGCGAACGTTGGCGAGCTACTCTCGTCGCCAACCCCTACGAGATTGACTCCATCTTTCCCCTGGCAATCCGCGCCGGCGCGATTCACGAGCGCCTACGAAATCTGTCCCTCGACCGATTGGCCAGATCACGGTCTAGCAGTCTGGCCGAATCGACATGTTCCAACGTGATATGCCCAACGAATCCTCCCATTCAAGGTAAACTATCTTTAATATGCTTCGGATTCTCATCGCCCTTCTAACCCTCACTTCCCTCCTCCCCGCCCAAACCGTTCTCGGCTCCTTCACGGGCCGGGTGCAAGATCCGTCGGGTGCCGCCATCCCCGCCGCCTCCATCACGGCCACCAACACCTCCACCGGCCTCACCTTTAAGAGCACGACGAACTCTACCGGGACCTACTCCCTCCAACAGCTCACCCTCGGCACCTACGAAATCGCCGTCCAGGCCAATGGGTTCCGTCGCTCCGTCCAGAAAAACCTCGAGCTAAACGTGGCCCAAACCCGCGCCGTCGACTTCTCTCTCGAAGTCGGCCAAGTCGAACAAACGGTCGAAGTCTCCGGCACCGCCACCGAACTCCAAACCGCTACCTCCGACCTGGGCACCACCATCCAACGTAAGAAGCTGATGGACCTCCCCCTCTTCGTCGGCGGCAACGTTCGCAACCTCGAACAGTTCATCTTCCTCGCCCCCGGCGTCACCGGCGACTCGACCAACACGCAGATCTCCGGATCCCCGTCCCGCGCCAAGGAGATCC
>JANODS010001011.1:0-3958 GCA_031412835.1 Acidobacteriota bacterium
ACGAACCTGTGCCGGTGGTTGCGCATGGCTTCAACGGGTCCTGAATGGTTACTTCCAGTACCACGCAGTTCCAACGAACCTGTTGCGATTGAATGGCTTCCGCGCCGAAGTCTGCCGCGCTTGGCGGCATGCTCTGTTACGCAGAAGCCAACGGAGCCGGCTCAACTGGCCCCGTTTCAATCGCCTCACCCGTAAGTACGTGCCGCCATGCCGGGTTCTGCATCCGTATCCGGAGGAACGCTTCTTCGCGTCTCGACCTTAGACAGGAGCCGTATGCGGTAACTCTGCACGTACGGATCTGTGCGGGGGGCGGTCAGAAATGGCCGTCCCTACCGCGACCCCTCGATTGGAGTGGGCGGCGATCTTTTCTCCCGGCTGGTTCACCTTGCGAGTGGCTACCCGTAGAATTAAGTCGGAGGGAAAGACCGTGCTTGAGCGGTCGCGAGCCTTCCGTGGGGCAGCGAGGAGGTGCATGATAGGAGTTAGGTGCCTACTCGAATTTCCCGTCGCAGTTTGCTTGTTTGGCCGGTTGTTGCCTTCGCTCAGGAGGCTACGTTTACGACGAGCGTCCGCGTCGTGAATGTGCTGGCCTCGGTGCGGACGAAGAAGGGGGCGATTGTTGGGGACTTGAGCAAGGAAGATTTTGTGCTGCTGGAGCAGGGGCGGCCGCAGACGATCCAATACTTCTCGCCGCAGGGGGATTTGCCGCTGACGCTGGGGTTACTCGTGGATACGAGCATGAGCCAGGACCGGGTGCTGGTGGCGGAACGGAGCGCTTGTCTTCGCTTCCTCGATCAGGTGCTGCGCGTCGAAAAAGACAATGTTTTCGTGGTGCAGTTCGATAGCCGGGTGATGGTGCGGCAGAACCGCACGAACTCCTATATCAAGCTGGAGGACGCGCTGTCGCAGGTGGACACACCGAGCCGGAATGAGCTTCGGAACGGGATTGGGGCGGGGACGAAGTTGTTTGACGCCGTCGATACTTCGGCTCGGTTTGTATTGAAGGACGTGAGTGGGCGGAAGGCATTGATACTGCTGACAGACGGGGTGGACTACGGGAGCAGTTCAACGCTGGCGGAGGCGATTGAGGCGGCACAGAAACAGGACACGATTGTTTATTCGATTCTGTTCGCGGATCGCAATGGGGACTCCGGGCGGGGGGTGCTCCAGAAATTGGCACAGGAGACCGGGGGCGCGTTTTTCGAGGTATCGAAGAAACTGCCTATTGACGGGATCTTTACGTTGATCCAGAATGAATTGCGGAGCCAGTACAACTTAGGCTATGTGTCCGATCGGTCGGCAGAAGTTTCCGAGTTTCGTAAGATTGTGTTGTCGACGCGGCAGACGGGGCTGGTGGTGCAGGCTCGGAACCGATACTGGGCGCGACCGTGACCGGAATGGGACCTTCTCAGATTACGTCTCTGCTGAAAGACTGGGCGGCCGGTTCGGAGTCGGCGCGGGCGGCGCGGATTGCTAGGCAGGGAAGGATCGTATTCGCTGACTTCGCGTTTGAGTTGGACGTTGATCGCGTGGATTGGCTTTGCGCAGGCGGGCGGCGCATCCATTGAGTGCTGGGGAGGCAGCTTGCAGTCTGATGAATTTTGAGGGGGAATGGGCCAATCAAAGTTTTAGCGTGGTCAACCGTTTTACTAGATCTACAACGGCGGTGTAAGGCTGGGGTTCGGTGTAGGCGGTAAACCTTGCGGCCAATCGTTCGGCTCGTTCGATGGCGGCGCTGAGGAACGGGCGCGTCTGTTCAAAGGTTCCGTTTCGGCCTTTCTCATATTCGGGGATGAGCCGCTTCAGCCGACGTAGAACTTCGTCTCGATGGATCGGAGCGAAGATGTCCTCGAAATGCAGCAAAAGCCATAATTCGAACGAGGGGACGGAGGCAATTGCTTGGAATGCAACTGGCTGCTTTTCATCGTTGCGCAGTTTGCCGTTGAGCAAAGCAGCGAACGCGAGAGCTTCATGGTAGGTAGGATGATCGTCGCGGTCGAAAACGGCGTAAACGTGATCGAACGCTCGAGGTTGAATCTGCTTGGTCGGGTCACCCTTGTCAAACAGTTGCTTGGCGTACTGTACTACTTGGATCGGCTGGGTTCCGAGTGCGCTCGGAGCTACCTTCACATTGGTGCCATGCAAGCGATGGAAGTTGCGGATTTCGGCAAAATAGTTTGGCTCGGTTTTACTTCCCTCGGTGACGATGAGAATCCGGTCGTAACTCTCGCGCTGGTTCTGCTTTCGTTCCAATCTCTTGCGCTGGCGTTCGCGGGGCGAGTTGTCGCGAGCCACTACGGTTCGAGCCCTGCCAGGTTGGATAGAAAAGGTAGGCCGCCGTAGCGTCCCATAAGGTAACCCCGCTCGAGCGCTTCGTTTTTGCGAGGCTTAAACTCGGACAGACCGACCAAGCTGGAGGCTTGGTCTCGATCTTTCTCGACGAACCAGATCTGATCTCGCCGGAGCAGGCCTGGTGCGTCAAGAAGGGAGGTGTCGTGGGTAGTGAAGATGAGTTGGGCACCCGTCACAGAAGCGGCCTGATGAAACATTTGGACGAGTCTCCGAACCAACATCGGGTGCAAGCTGGTGTCGAGTTCGTCAACGACAAGGGTGAGACCTTTTTTGAGGATGTCTAGGACGGGTCCAGCTAGGATCAAGAGGTTGCGGGTACCGCTCGATTCATCGCCGAAATCGAAGACGGCTTCGCCGTGCTCAGTAACATGGCGAAAAAGTAATTGGTGTTCTTCGATCTCTTCGCGATTTACTTCGGCGTTACCAGTAACGCGGTCGACGGTGACCGTTTGGGCCGGGACCTTTCGCGTCACGACATCAATGTCGGCGATACTAATGTCGGCTCCGCTAAGGAAATCGCAAAGTTCCCTACGCCCTTCGGGTCGCTGCAAACCCTGAACGGAGAACTCCGGGGTCAGTCGGGATACTTCGTTGAAAATGACCAATCGCGTTTTGAACCAATCAAATACTGGTTGCAGTTGCTCGCTGTTGAGCTGCGCCGCCATCGAAAGAAACAAAGAATTTGATCGCGTCGCTCCCTCCCAGAGACTCTTTTGCCCTCTAAGGCCAGGGCCGAATTCAAAGACTTCTTTTTTGGTCTCGTTGTCGAGATACCGATCAAACCAGCGCTGTGGTTTGAACGCCTTATACACGAGCAAGTGTTCGCTGACGATGTGTCTGTTGTTTAGCGCAAAGCCGTACTGGTAACGAACGCCTCCGAGAAGGAAGGTGACTTCAAATTCAGTAGGTTGTTCGCTCGATTCGCGGCTCAAGCGAAATGGTTGGACCTTGAAAAGTTGGCCCGGCTGCATAGCGGCGGCGGATTCCAAGACGACTGCGCGCATGTATTGCAGGGCCTTGATGAGGTTGGATTTGCCGCTGGCATTGGCTCCGTAAATCACGGCGCTGCGCAACAGGGTCGGGGAGGCGGTGATTCCAGTCGGTAGGGTATTCGTGTCGAGGAGCGTTTTGTCGCTGGAGGCAACCAAACTGAGCACTTGCTCGTCTCGAAAGGAGCGGAAGTTTTTGACGTGGAATTCGATCAACATGGAATGTGTCGGGTCTCACCGAATAGATCAATTATTCGCATAGAGACTGCGTAGAGTCAAAGTATTTCATGCTTCGGCCTGAAATCGTTCGCCGCTTGAGTCCGGTTGACCGAGCTGCTCCCACATGGGTGCATGATAGGAGATAGGTGCCTACTTCAATCTCCCTTCGCGTTTTGCTGGGTTTGCCTTTCGCTCTTCTGGGGCAGGATGCTACGTTTACGACGAGCGTGCGGGTCGTGAATGTGTTGGCCTCGGTGCGGACGAAGAAGGGGGCGATTGTTGGGAACTTGAGCAAGGAAGATTTTGTGCTGCTGGAGCAGGGGCGGCCGCAGACGATCCAATACTTCTCGCCGCAGGGGGATTTGCCGCTGACGCTGGGGTTGCTGGTCGATACGAGT
>JANODS010001012.1:0-1900 GCA_031412835.1 Acidobacteriota bacterium
CAAGCTCGAAACCTACGGCAGGAGGCTACCGGCGTCTCCATCGACCAGGAAGCCGCGAAGCTTCTCGAATACCAGCGGGGGTTTCAGGCGGTCGGTCAGGTTCTCGGGATCCTCAACGAAATGTCCGATTCGCTTCTCAACATACTTCGATAGGGGTACGGTTCTACTATGGTCAGCAATCTCAGCAGTAGGAACGAGCAGTTCCTGGCAAACATGGATCGGATCCAAGGCCGCATCGACCGGGCGAACGCGCAAGTGTCTAGCGGGCTGCGCATCACCGCCGCGTCGGACGCCCCGGACGAGATCGGCCCCTTATTGCAAAGTCGATCGGAGCTAGCGGTTACCGAACAATCCAAAGCGAATCTGAATCGAGTGAAGGGCGAAGTGGACACCGCGGAGAATGCTTTGCAGAGCGTCATCAAACTCGCCGAGAGAGCCCGCGTCCTCGGAGCGCAGGGGCAAACGGGAACGCAGACCGCCACAACGAGGGCCTCCATCGCGGCGGAACTCGAAGGGGTCTTCCGCCAGATCGTCGGTGCCGCCAATTCGAATTTCGACGGCCGATTTCTGTTTGCCGGCAACAACGATCAAGTCCAGCCATTTACGCTCGATTTCAGTCAGCCCGACGGGGTCACGCCTTACACGGGAACGGCTGCTACCCGTAGCGTCCCGGATGCCAACGGCACTCTCATCCCCGTGGCCAGGAGCGGCCAGGAAATCTTCACCTCGCCCATTTCTGCCCAGAACCTTTTCGGTGCCATTAATGCGCTTCGCACTGCCCTCTTGGCAAACGACGAAACCGCCTTGGCAAGCGCCAATCAAACACTCGGCTGGTCTCTGGAGCACGTCAACACGCAGTTGACTCGCTACGGTCACACCCAAAACGATCTCACCACCGCCATCGGCATCGCCGAAAAAAAGGCGCTCGACCTAAAAACCGCCATCTCCAATATCGAGGACGCCGATTTAGCCGGCGCGATCTTGGAGCTCCAGACCGGCCAAACCACCATACAGGCGGCCCTCCAAGCCAAGGGGCAGGAAGATCGGCGTACGCTCTTCGACTTTCTGCGATAGAAATCCACCGCCGATACATCCCCTAATGTAACGGCCTCCCGACTCTTGGACCGCCTCAGGTTAGACGCGCCGGAAATCCCCTGATTTGATTGGAAAGAGCTCCGCGGTCATTTCCACCACGACCCGCTCCCCCAAGTCGAGATCCTCGTTCCCTCATTCTGCAACCTCGCCGATCAAAAAGTTCACGATCATCTCGGGATCCGCCCGTCGCCCTAGCCCGCGCCTACCAAGCCGCCGCCGGTCCCGGAGGCGGCCTCGCAGGTCTCCGCCAAGATGTCGCAAGTTCCGATCGGTCCACCGCCGCCTGCTAACGCGAGTTCAAACCGCTCCGCACCCCCTCGGCCGATTCCAACCCGGCCACCGACATCGCCCAGCAGGTCTCTACCTCCGTAGCCAACCGAAGCCAGCCCAATCCCGCGCCGAACACGGCTATCCCATCTTCATACCCGCCCGTCGAAACCCGCTGCGAGCCGAACCGTCCCCAAAAGTCCGAACCGCCGGTGGAGGTGCCGGATGACCCAATCCACCCGGAATCGCTGAGATCCAAAGCCAACCGAAGCCAGCGTCGAACACGGCTCCACCCCCGACACTCGGAACGCCCGGCACCTCCGCGGGTCTCCTTCGCCCAGAGTGACGGCAAACCAATCGATTTCGCCCCTCTCGCCCGCTGCTGGACCCCCGGCCAGCTCACTGCGGGCCTCGGTCGACGCCTTGGGCTCGTCCTGGAGCGCCCTGGCCCACGTAAGCAGCATCCCCCGCGCCCCCCAGCGCTGTACGGGGGGCGCGCGCCCCCCGCCAGCGCCCAAGACAACCCCCCACCGATGCC
>JANODS010001013.1:0-6690 GCA_031412835.1 Acidobacteriota bacterium
CAGTTCCATTCCGGCGGCGTAACGGCGGATGTTTTCGGCGAAGAGATCGAGGAGGCGCCGCTGGCGGTCTGGTCCCCAGCCGCTCGTGTGGGCCGTCATCACGACGTTCTTGCAATCGAAGATCGGGTGGTTCTCGGGGGGTGGCTCGACCGGGAATACATCCAGCCCGGCGCCGGCGATCCAGCCCTCTTTCAGCGCCTTCACGAGCGCCATATCGTCGAACAGTTCGCCGCGGCTCATGCCTAGGAAGATCGCTGTCTTCTTCATCTTGCGGAAGACGGTTTCGTTGAACATTTTTCGCGTCTGCTTGGTGGCCGGGGCGGCGCTTACAAGGACGTCGACCTGGGGCACCATCTCCATGAACCAGCTTGGATCGTGCAGTTCGCTTACCCACTCGGGCTTCGGAATGGGCTTGGCGTCGGTGGCCATGATCTTCATTCCAAACCCATGGTGGGCGCGGCGGCCGACCTCGTAGCCGATGCCGCCGAAGCCGACCAAACCCATCGTGCGCCCTTCGAGTTCCCAGTGGTCGGGGCTCTTCACGGTGCCGATCGGTTTCATCTGGCGCTTGGCGAATTGAGGCATGTAGTAGGTCGTGATTCCGCGAGTGAGGCAGAGGAGGAGGCCCATGGCGGTTTCGGCAATGCCGGGGGCGAAGATGCGAGCCATGTTCGTGAAGAGAATTGGGCTGGCCATGAACTTGGGGTCTGCGCTTTCGACGCCGGCGCCGGGGGATTGCACCCATTTCACTTTCAGGGCGTAGTCGAGATCCGCGGCGTTCAAGCCGCCGTAGACAACGTCGGCATCGCGGAGTTCTTTGCGAAACTCTTCGCGGTCTTTGGCATAAATGAAGCGGATCGGCACGGCCTTGCCCTGCGTGATCTTGGCGAGTTCATCGGGCTCAAACGCCACGGTGCTAACGATTTTCAGGGGGCCGGTCTGGGCCACCATAACCTGAGGGGCGGCCGCTAGGCCGGAGGCTTGCAAAACTGTACGCCGAGTCACCATGTGTGTTGTTCTATCACAATGCGGTTTCTTTTTTGTCTTTTGCTTCCCGTGCTCCATGGTCAAATCACTTCCAAGGTAGACGCGCACGCCGAGCACTTCGGTCAGCTCTCGCGGCAGATCTGGGAGTTGGCCGAGGTCGGCTACAAAGAGCACAAGAGTTCAGCGCTGTTGCAGGCTGAGTTGAAGGCGGCTGGTTTTGCAGTCGAGGCGGGCGTCGCGAACATTCCTACGGCCTTTATCGCGACGTTTGGCTCTGGCAAACCGGTGATCGGGCTGATGGCGGAATACGACGCGCTACCGGGCTTATCGCAGAACGACGTGCCGAAGCGCGACCCCCGGGTCGCCAACGCCCCGGGCCATGGTTGCGGCCACAACCTGCTTGGCGCTGGGGCCGTGCTCGCGGCCATCGCGCTGAAGGAACAGGGCTTCCAGGGGACCCTGAAGGTGTTTGGCACCCCGGCCGAAGAGGGCGGCGGTGGCAAGGTCTACATGATTCGGGCGGGGGCGTTTAAGGACGTCGACGCCGTGCTGGCGTGGCATCCCACTGATCGCAACGGGGCGAGCCTGAGCACGACGCTCGCGAACATCACGGCGAAGGTTCGCTTCCGAGGCGTTGCGGCCCACGCCGCCGCCAGTCCGGAGCAGGGCAGGTCCGCGCTCGACGCCGTGATGCTGTTCAACCACGCCATCGACCTGATGCGCGAGCATATTCCGCAGGATACGCGAGTGCACTACATCATCACCGCCGGAGGGGTCGCTCCGAACATCGTCCCTGATTTCGCGGAGGTCTATGTCTACGCGCGCCACTCGTCGATGAAGGTGCTTGATAACGTGTGGCAGCGGATCGAGAAAGCCGCCGCCGGAGCCGCGTTGGCAACTGAGACCAAAAGCGAAGTGGAGATTCTCTCGGCGGTCTACAACATGCTCCCAAACGACGCGCTGGCGGCGATGTACGATCGCCATCTGCGAGTGCTGGGCGGGATTCAATACGGCGCCGAGGAAACGGAGTTTGCGAGCACTTTGCGGAAAACGCTATTCACGGATCCCGAGCTCTCCCTGGGCAGCGAGGCGCGGATTCAACCGATTGCCGGGGGCAGCGGGTCCGCCTCCACCGACGCCGCCGATGTCTCGTGGACGGTCCCCACGTCGGAGCTTAGCGTGGCCAGCGTAGCCCCCGGCATTCCGCTGCACTCGTGGCAATCCACGGCCTGCACCGGGATGAGCATCGGCCGCAAAGGTATGGTGCTGGCGGCGAAAGTGTTGGCGCTGACGGCGATGGATTTGTACACCGATCCCACGCAGCTCTCGGCGGTCCGCGCGGCCTTCGACAAGCGCCGCGCGGGGTTCACGTACGAATCGCGGCTGCCGAAAAATGCGAAGCCGCCGTTGACCTATCGCGACACCAAGTAAGCCGCCCGCTCGGCGAAAGCCCGCAGGCCACGCATCGTGGCCGCGTCGTCGAACTGGGCGCCCAGTCGGGTGGCCGTGCCTTCGAAGTTCGCGAGGCGCTCGCGGACGGCGGGCAGATGCTGCATGTAGAACTCGATCAACGTGGCATAGCGAGAGACGAGTTGGGCGGGATGGATGTCCCAGCTTTGGTAGAAGCCTTCGCTCAGTGATCGCCAGATGTCCTCGCGATGCCGCTGCCAGCCGAGCTGCGGATTGTCGCCGACGGGTAGCGTCTTCGTCGGGCCATCGACGACCGTTTTGCCGGTGGCGAGCATCTGCATGCGAACCATGGTGCAAGTGGAGTGGTTGAGGTTTTGGAAGGCGGCCGGAATGCCGAGCGAAGCCATCAGATCGTACGGCCCCAGGTGCAGGCTATCGGCCGGGATCTCGTGAAGCCGACGGAGCACCGCGGCGGTCTCGACCAACGCTTCGATGTGGGCACCCGGACATTCGGCGGCCACCATCGCCACCTCTTCGGGATGCTCTACTTTGGGCACCGTCACCCGGAAGTTCGGCGGCATGGTTCCCAGGCTGTCAAGAAACGTGCGGAGGGTTTGAAGGCCGCCCCGCTTGATCCGAATGCCCACGCAGGGCAACCCCACGCCAGCCGCGAGAACCTTCCCACAGCGATAAGCGTCCGCCTCTTCTTCGTCGGGGCGACGGTCGCCGTAGCCATCTTCGAAATCGATCCGGAAGTCTTCTATCGGCTCCGCCTTCAGCTTGGCTTCCACTTGCTTGCGATAGGGCGTTTCAAAACTCGCCAGTGCGCGCAGCGCGACGCTGCTGACTTTCTCCACAATGTCGGGCCGAAACAGGTGCGCTCCGGCGTAGAAGACATGGACCGGTTGCCTCATTTGCTGGGTACCGCCAGGGGATACGTCAACGTTTCCCGCAGCCATTCGGCGTTGTCGCGGACGGCTGCGCGGAGCTTTTCGACGAGGGGTTCCCGGTGCTCAAAGAGCCGATAGCCTTCGCGGGGGCGGAGGTAGCCTTTGGCCTCCGGATGACGTTCGAACAGCGTTGCTTCGCCGAGTTCGTCCTTCAGCCGTTCGAACTTTTTCCGACGGTCGAGCAGCGCCTTGATCAGGAACGGAACCACGGCGGAATAGTCGCCCTGCATGCTCTCGGTCGATTGCAAATAGGTATCGCGATCAACTTTGCCCCACGTCACCGCTTCCGCTGGCAGGCAACTGGAAAGCGATCCGTCGGTGACCGGGGCGGTCGTGATCTGCACGTCGAAAGCGTAGCCGCGCACGTCGGGCAGACCCAGGATCTGGCCGAGGGCCGGCTCCGGCTGTAGATTGTAGTTCTTCGGCACGCCGCCGCCGAGCATGAAGGTCGCGAGCGATTTCGCTTCGTTGTCGAACAGGCCCCAACGATGGTAAGCGCAGGCTTCGAACACCTCGGCATGAAGATCAAGATCGAAGCCGTACTCGGGGATCAGGCCGCTCTCGCGCATCGCCCAGAGCTTCATCGAGTTCAAGAATACGCTGCCGTCGCCCGGTGCGCCGACGAACACGGGAATTGCCATTTCATGGCACTTCGCGAGCAGGCCTTGCTCCACACCGTTGCGTTCTTCAATCGCTTGGTACCACTTGCCGAGCTTGTTTCGCATCTCGGTGCCGGTCATGCGTTTTTGGAAATCGGGGTTGCTGAGCAGCGCCGTTAGGAAACGGTCCTGGTCCATCAGCACTTCTTCATCAAACGCCATATCGGTGACGCGGATGGTTTTTTCATCGCGCAGGGCACCGTCGTCGCCGAAGATCGGCACTTCGAAAACGGGGTCTTTGCGGCCGTCTAGCGACCGATGGCCATCGTGGTAGCAGACGGCGTCGGTGGTGGAAAGGTAAGCGACCCAGCCGGTTTCGAGCAGCGGAATCAGCCATGTCTGGTGCTGACCGGAGACCGTGATGGGCCCGGCGATCGCTAGCGTCAGCGGACAACCCAGGCCAATCGCGCGGTCCAGAATCTCGTAAATCCGGCGCAAATACGCGCCTCCGAACGCCGGTAGACAATGCCGAAACATTTCGTCGAGCGAATTGACTTCGTCGACGCGCTTTACGCGGACGGTACGGCGAGTGTGATCGTGATGGTTCATGCCAGTTTCTATTGTAGAGAGCCCGCCTGGTTCTTCGGGTCGTCCCGCTCGACGTACTCGATGCCTTTTTCCATCCAATCCGGTTTCGGATCACCTTTCAGATAATGGCCGAAGAACTGGAACATCCGCGCGGAATAATCCTTCTGATTGGCGCGCTTGCGAATGCCGTGGGGCTCGCCGTTGTAGTTGAAGAAGTAGGCTTCCTTGTTCATCCGGCGGAGGGCCAGAAAGAACTCAATGCCTTGGGTCCAAGGCACGGCATCGTCGCCATCGTTATGCAGCATCAGGATCGGCGTCTCGACGCGGTCCGCCTCGAAAACAGGCGAATTCTCCAGGAAACGCAAGGGATATTGCCAGATGCTGCCGCCGATCCGGCTCTGCGTCCGCTCATATTGGAACTGCCGTGGGACGCCCGTGCCATAGCGGATGCCGGAGTAGGCGGAGAACATATTAGCCACCAGCGCCCCCGGCGCGGCAGCGCGGAACCGATTCGTTTTCGTCACCATGTAGGCGATCTGATAGCCGCCCCAGGAGTGGCCCTGAATGCCGATCCGCTTCTCGTCGATGTAGCCCTGGTCGACGATTTTCTGCACGGCGGGCAGCACAGCGTTCATGCCGCTCTGGCCGGGATAGCCAACCGTGTAGGCGATGTCCGGCATCAGGACGACGTAGCCGTTGGAGGCATATAAAGTCGGGTTCATCCGATGGCTCGGGGCGGGGTCGTGGAAGGTGTGGAGGGTCTGCGAAAGGCGCTCGTAGATATAGACCATCAACGGATACTTTTTCGCCGGGTCAAAGTCGGGCGGCTTGATCAACACCCCTTGCAGCGGCACGCCATTCAGGTTTGTAAACTGCATCATCTCGGCCTTGCCCCAGGCTAATGTTTCCTGCTGCGGATTGGCGTTCGAGATCTTTTCGGTCTTGGCGAAGGTCGAATTGGTGATCAGCAAATCGGGCGATTCGGCGAACGTGGTCGCGGCGGTTAAGAGCACGTCGGCGTTCCTGGCTTTGGTCGGCGCGCGAAAGTTCTTCGGCCCCATCATCAGCTTCCGCGGCGGGTCCTCACCGCTGAGCGAATCGCGATAGAAACCCGTTTCGCGGGTCATTTCATTCTCGGCCCGGAGTAGCAGCGACTCCGCGGGATCGATGCCGCGGTCGCGCGGATCGGTCCGAAGCCGGACGATGCGGAACTGCAACTTCTCTTTGCGGCCCATGCCTTCGGTGACGTTCTTGGCGGAGGCCGCATTTGGAGTGAGCGCCCAAACATCGAACCGGTCGTTGGCGAGGAAGTATTGGCTGTCCCTGGTCCAACCGCTGTTCCCGTAGTTCCCCGCTCCGCCGGGCGAATCGTGTAGTTCGCTAGAGAACTTCACTTTCAAATGGGCTGTGAGGTTGGTCGACGTCATGTTCGTCAACATCACGCCCCACCAATCGCCCTTCGAAAAATACACGGCGGATTTGCCATCGGGCGACAGGATCGGGGCGCCGGTCGTCCGCCTCGCCAGCATGCGCCGTTCGCCGGTTACCGTATCCACCACCCAGAAGTCGCTAAACCGGTCGTCCCAGTCGTTGTTCTTTCGATACTGCGAATCGTCCACCGCCGTCGCCACCAAACCGTCTTCGCTCGGCGTCACCTCGGGCACTTCGGCCGAACCCAACTGCACCAGCTTCTTTTCGGCGATATGGAAAACTGCCCGGTAGCTTCGATTCCGGTCCTGCGTGGCGCGGACTTTCTGGATCGTTTGCACGCGGTCGTCCTTGTAATGCCACAGGTCGAAGACCGCCTTGTCGTCGGTCGGTTTGGCGTCTTTCGGCGCGGGCCGCTCCGTCGTCGTACCGAAAAACACCCGCGCGCCATCGCGCGAAAATTGCACCGTCGCGCGATCACTCGTTCCGCCCATCGCCCACTCCGCGGCCGCCGCCTCGCCGCGCTTCCAACCGAACAGGCCCTTCTTTGAGACGAACGCTAACTGACCCTGGGTCAGATCCCACGTCAGCTTGGCATAGGGTGCTTTGGCCGTCGTCACTGTCTTCAACTCACCGTCGATCACCATCACGGCTTCCTTGTTAGCGATCGCCACCACCTTGCCGTCGCGGGTGAAGGAGAACTCGTTCACGTCGGCGAACTTGCGCTC
>JANODS010001014.1:0-16873 GCA_031412835.1 Acidobacteriota bacterium
CCGACGCCGCCACCGGTGCCGCCCGCCAACTCACGCCCTCGAACGACCTCGACGAATCCGACCCCCAATGGTCGCCCGACGGCAAGACGATCGCCTTCGTCTCCGACCGCACCCCTCGCGTCAACGAAGACTCCCGCGACAGCGACGTCTGGACCATCCCCGCCGCTGGCGGCCCCCTCACCAAAATCTCCGACCATACCGAAGCCGACTACTCCCCCCGCTGGGCGCCTGACGGCAAAATCATCGCCTTCCTCGGCAGCGTGAAGCCCCGCCAGCATCCCAAAATCTACCTCGCCCCGGCCACCGGCGGCCAGCCTTCCGTGCTCGCCGTCAACGGCATGGACCTGATTCCCTCGAACCTCCAGTTCGCCAGCCCCACCACCATGCTCTTTGAAACCGGCCACCGCGGTGCCTATCAAATCTACCGCGCCGACCTTGCCTCGAAGACTGCCCAACCCCTCATCGCCGGAGAACGCGCCGTTCGCTCCTACGCAAAACGAGGCGACCATCTCGCCTACCTCGTCAACGATTTCAAAACCCTCGACGACATCTACACCGCCCGCACCGACGGCTCCGGCGAGCGTCGCCTGACCACCCACAACGCGGCCCTGTGGAAGGATCTCGATCTATCCAGCGTCGAACGCCTCGCCTACAAATCGACCGACGGCCTCCCCATCGAAGGCTTCCTCGTCAAGCCCGTTGGCTTCGTGGCCGGCCGCCAATACCCGCTGCTCCTGAACATCCACGGAGGCCCCGCCAGCATGTACGGCGTCGACTGGTTCCACGAGTTCCAAATCTACGCGTGCAAAGGTTATGGCGTCTTCTTCCCCAACCCGCGCGGCTCCACCGGCTACGGGGAGGAGTTCGCCCGCGGCATCAAAGACAACTGGGGCAAGATGGATTACGTCGACGTCATGACCGGCCTCGATGAAGCCATCAAGCGCAATTCGTGGATCGACTCTAACCGCCTCGGCGTCACGGGCGGCAGCTACGGCGGCTTCCTCACCAACTGGATCGTCGGCCATACCAACCGTTTCAAGGCCGCCGTCACGCTTCGCAGCATCTCCAACTTCATCAGCGACGAAGGCACCCGCGACGGTGCCTACGGCCATGACGAAGACTTCGGCGGAGTGCTGTTTGACCACTTCAACACCTACTGGGATGCCTCTCCCTTGAAGTACGCCAAGAACGTCAAAACGCCCACGCTGATCCTCCATTCCGACAACGACCTCCGCGTCCCTCTCGAACAAGGCGAGCAGTGGTTCCGCGCGCTCCGGCACTACGGGGTCACGAGCGAGTTCGTCGTTTTCCCACGGGAAAACCACAATCTCACCCGTTCCGGCGAACCGAAGCACTTGGTCGAAAGCCTCAACTGGCAGCTCAAATGGTTCAACCGGTTCATCCCCGCCGGGCAGTGGGTGGAACTCTTCAACGGCAAGAATCTGGACGGTTGGGTCGTGAAGATCGCCGGCCATGAACTCGGCGATAACTATGGCGACACGTTCCGCGTGCGCGACGGCGCGATCCAGGTCTCCTATGACAAGTACAAGGAGTTCGGGGCCCGCTTCTCCCATCTCTTCTACAAGCAACCGTTTTCCCGTTACCGCCTCGCCCTCGAATACCGCCTCGTGGGTGAGCAGGTGAAAGACGGCCCCAGCTACGCCCGCCTCAACAGCGGCGTCATGATCCACTCCCAATCGCCGGAGACGATCCTGAAGGATCAGGACTGGCCCATCTCTGTCGAAGCGCAGTTCCTCAGCAACGATGGAGGTCTGAACCGCCCCACCATGAACGTTTGCACCCCCGGCACCGAAATCTTCATGAAGGGAGCGATGGTGAAGGCCCACTGCACCAACTCAACGTCGCGCAGCCTTCGCGGGACGGATTGGGTGCACGTCGAAGTAGAGGTGCTCGGCTCGGAACGAGTCCGCCATTTTCTCGATGGCGAACTCGTCCTGGAATACGAAAAACCGCAAATCGGCGGAGGTGTCGCCAACCGCTTCAACCCCGCTGTGAAGATCGACGGCAAGCTACTCAGCGAAGGCTATATCGGCCTACAGTCCGAGAGCCATCCGGTCGAGTTCCGCAATATTCGACTACTTGACCTTCAGCGGAACTGAGCCCGAAAGGTTCTCCCATTCGAGCGAAAGCGACGAATCGGTCAACGTATACTTCAGGTTCTCGGCCATCGCGGCGGGCTTCGACATCTTCATCTTCACGCGGCCTACATCGGCGGTCTTGTCGTAGCTCAAGCCCCATTGGCCGGTCTTCTTATTCACAATCAGCGTCCACTGGTCGGGCGTCGACAGGTCGACGTAGAGGGTGTAATCACCGGCGGGAACGGTGAGCCCGCCGAGGTCGAGGTCAGCGTCGGTGTGAAGTTTGGTGGCCGAGTTGGCACCGGCGCGCCACACGGGATAGTTGCGATCTTTGCCAATTTGGCCATCGGCGCCAAAGAGCTTGCCGGCCCGGCCATTCACGCGCGGGGAGGCGTAAGCAATAGAAACGGTCTTGCCGTTGATGTTCTTGGACTCGGTCATGGCGGGGCTCTGCGCGAACGCGAAGCTAGCCAGGGCCAGGGCGATGGTCGCACTGCGGAAGGTGTTCAACATATGCTCTCAGCATAGCGGGATTGCCTAGCGGACGGTTACCGACTCAATCGCGATGCCCAGTTCGCGGGCGTCCTTGCCGATTCGTACGGTGTGGTCCAAGTTGATTCCGAGCAGAAACGGGCCTCGACTCGCAGGCAATTGAGCGGAGATCCGAATAGGCTTCGAGCACTCGCTGACCGTGTGCCGCGCCAGCACGGACTCGTCCATCGTCAGCGTCAGCACAAACGGCCTGCCCTTCACTTGCTCCGCCACGCAGAAGCCCTGCATCGTCAGCACTTGGCCGGGGGCGGAAATCCGCACCGTCGCCCGCTGCCCCATCCAGCGATAGTTGTTCTCGGCTTCATGCCACTGTCCACTCAATAGATGAGCATTCGCTGAACTGGCGACGTCGATCATCGCCGAAACCGGAATGTGCCGACGAAGCTCGTCGGCCTTCGCAGCGGTGACGTTCACCATTTGCGCGCCGCGAATCTCGAAGATAGCGGCCCGATGGTTGTCCGCCTCTCGGACCACCACCCCCGCCGGCTGCGTGTAATCGGAGTAATCAAACTTCTCCATCGCCGGTGTCAGTGCAGCCGCGTTGTCGGGCGTTAGAAAGACGCGATTCAGCCCAATCAGGTAGAACGGCCGGTCGTGGAAGCCGTTCCAGAAAAGGAGGTCGGAGACGCCAGTAACATACAGCGTCTTGCCCGGATGCCGACGACCGGCCTCGGCCAAACCCTGCAAAAACGTGGCTGCCTGATCCGATTCGGCCACCACCCGCAGCACCAGCCGATGGCTTTGCAACGCATGAAACGCGACCAGCGGAACGACCAAAATCCAGGCATATCGAACCCTGCAAACGAGCTGCGCGAACGCCAATGAAAGGCCCAGCAGCGGGACGAAAAGGTAGTAGTCCGAAACATGATTCGGCACGAGCAAGAACGGGCCGAGCGTCACGAAGAACCATCCCAATCCGAAGCCGATTGCCCGATCCCGCCGCCAAGCGAAACCGGCGACGAGAAGCGCCGAAACCAATGCCAGCAGCGGACCCGCGAGCCCAACGCAAAGGCCCCAATAGGCGAGAAAAGTACTCGGCAACCGAGCGTCCAAGGCGACGGCATAGACACCGGCGGCGGACTTGGGAGCCCACCGATTGTGCAACAAGTAGAAAGCCGCGCTCGGCACAAAGAACCAGAGCGCCGTGCGCCAAGCGCGAGGCGCAATCAGAAGCGCCAGAACGGGGAAAACGATATTCAGCTCATTGACCCCGAAGCCGAGCAAGAACAATGCCCAGACGCCCGCCAACAGCCCGCGATGGCCGGTTTCGGAAGAACGGAGGTAGAGCGCGGTGGAGCCCAGCAGCACGCCCGCGCACAGGACCTGGTTATACGCCGAAACCCAGGTCAACGGCCAATACAGGCAGAGGTGGACCGTCCAAACGGAAGCGGCGACGACGGCCACCCACCGCGACCCCGTCAAGCGCGTGAACAGCCAAACGGCCAGCAGCAGGCTGACGATGTGGGTCAGGAACACGACAGCGTGGAACGGCGCGGCGTTGAGGTCGAATAGCCAGCGGCCCACCAGAAAGAACAGCCGCTCACTGATCGTCCGCACGGTGCCCTGCGCCATCGGCGCGAACAACGCATCGGTCAGGGTGAGCCCGGAACCGATCCGTTGGCTCAGGCTCAACCACGCAAAATCGTCCCGCTGGAACCAAGCCCCTAGCGCAGGCCAGTAAACGGCGACAAACACGAAGACCGGAAGGAGCGGGCTCAGTCGCTCCCAACGGAAAGTTCGAATTGGCCCGTTAGACAACGTCCGCGTAAACGGCCATCAGTTTCTCGAGGTCCGCTTGGTCGGCGGGCGTCACATTCGACAGCGGAGGCCGCACCGGACCCGCCGGATGACCGAGGATCTCCATCGCGTTCTTCATGATGGAAACTTCGTAGCCCTTCATGCGGTCGCGCAGCGCGTACAGCGGATGAACGTACTTCTTCATCATCGCGTCCATGGCCGCGCGATCACCCTTGAAACCAGCCTCGGCAATCGCCAGCGAAAGCTTCGGTGCGATGTTCGAAATCGAAGACGTATAAGCCTGGCAGCCGATGGCAAAGTAGCCAGGCGCAAGGTCGTCTCCCAGACCGCCGACCCAGGCCACGCGGTCGCCCACTTCGAGCATGATGCGATGGTACTTTCGAATGTCGCCTTGGCCGTCCTTCCACATCTTCAGGCTCGGAACGCGGTCGAGAAGCCGCGAAACCTGCGCCGGGCTCATGCCGGCCCAGTCGCGGGTATAGAACGAAAGCGGCAAGCCGCAGCTATTGCCGATGGCCTCGAAGTAATCGAGCAGGCCGGACTCCGGCGCGTTGATGTAGTAAGGCGGCATCACCAGCAAGGCTTCCGCGCCGGCCTTCTCCATCTCCCGAGCCATCTGGCAAGCCATCACCGTGTTGTAGCCGACGCCGGCGACGATCGGCATGCGACCGTTGACGGCCTTGACCGAGACGCGAACGCATTCGATGGCTTCTTCCGGGGTCAGCGAATAAATCTCGCCGGTGCCACCGACGACTACCTGAGCACAAAAATCGTAGCCCGCCATCCAGTCGCAGTTCTTTTCGAGCGCGGGAAGGTCAAGAGAAAGGTCTTTCTGGAAGGGCGTGATCGGAAAGCCGAAGACGCCGCGGAAGGCTTGTTTTGGATCGAGCATGAGAGCTTGGGGAATTCTACCAGCGAGGGAGGATGCGTTTCCAGTTGGGGTCGACGTGCTTCTGCATTTCGAGCTCATCGTCGCGCTTGCGGTAGGGCAGTTTTCGGTAACGTTCCTCGCCCCGGGCCACTTGGTCGTAGTCAAGTTCCACGCCCAGGCCGGGCTTATCGGGAATCACAACCGTACCTTCGTGGAACTTCACCCGACCTCCGACGACCACTTCGTCGATCTCGGTCTGCCACGGGTAATGGGTGTCGCAGCCGTACGTCAGCATTGGGCAAACGGCCGCCGCATGGGCCATCGTCATCAGACTCACGCCCAAATGATTATTCGAGTGCATGCTCATGCCCAGGCCAAGCACTTCGCAGAGGTCGCTCAGTTTCTGTTGGGCCCGCACGCCGCCCCAGTAATGGGGGTCGGAAAGGATGATCTGCACCCCATCGGTCTGCTTGGCCACAGGAACGTGGGCAAAGCACGTCGTCGCGACGTTCGAAGCCAGGGGAGTATCCACGCCCGAGGCGAGAAGCCGACGGCGCACTTCGCCCATGCCTTCCATCCCGGCGCAGGGGTCTTCCAGATAGCCACCGTTGCTTAGCTCTTCCGTCAGCCCCAGTCCAACGCGGACCGAGGTATCGACCGACCAAGCGCAGTTCGGGTCAATGCGCAGCGGGAAGCTCGGGCCAAACTCGGCGCGAAGGGCGCGAATCGCGTCCATTTCCGCATCCGGGTCCAACACGCCGCCCTTCAGCTTAATCTCTTTGAAGCCGTATTGCGCCACCATCTGCTTGGCGCTGCGGACCACCGCTTCCGGCGTCAGAATCTCGCCGTACTCGTCTTCTCGAACGTCGTCGCCCATGCCGCCGCCGCCCGCATGCTTGTAGAACAAGTAGGCGGAAAAAGGTACCGCGTCGCGGCACTTGCCACCGACCAGGTCGCAGAGCGGCCGACCGAGGGCCTTGCCGATCGCATCGAGACAAGCGACTTCAATTGCGGCATTCGTCCGCGTGTGCACGTCCAACGGGTTCTCTCCCGGGACGAGCCAAGTCTGCGAACGAGCCCCGGTAGAGGTGGCCTGCGCCTCAATCTCCCGGGCTTGCCCTTGCAAGTACTGCCAGAATCCAGTGAGCTGAAAGGGGTCCATCCCCTCGACTCGGTGGCGAACGCTTTCCAGCGCTCCAACCGGGCCATCGCCACCGTAGGTTTCACTAATGCCCGTAATGCCATCGGTGGTGACCACTTCTACAATGGTCCGAAGAGCGTAAGGGGCGTGGAGACCGTAGGAGGAACGCAGGGGGCCGTCGGCCACCGCAATGGGATGGAGCTTCAGCTCTTTAATGCGCAAGAACTACTTCCGCATGCCCGGCTTCGGGCTACGAACGGCCTGCTGACGACGTTTCTTCTTGGAGCGCTTCGGCTTCGAGATGATGAAGGTGCCGCTGCCGATGTACTCGGCGGCGTATAAGTTTGCTTTAGCCATGACTTTCTAGTGTACCGGAAAAAAATTATCGCGGGGCTCAATCCGGTCGAGAGACGTTCTCGTAAGCACTGGCATGGAAACAAAACAGCTTTTCAACCAGATCGGCGGACGCCGGGGATTCTTTCGGAATTTGGGGTTAGCGACGGCCACGGTGACCGCTGCCACGGCTCAACCAACGGCCAGCGCGCCGTTCCAGTTTGATAGCCCGGCGCAGATCCTGACGGCGGCGCTCATCGCTGAAGATCTTGCCACGACCTTCTATTACAACTTCCTGGCCGGTAAAGCCGCTGAAGATCCGGCGGTCGCGGTGGAACTGAAAAACAGAAATTACCTCCGCGCCGCGCTGAAGGAAGAAATCGAACACGCCAACCTTCTGCGGAGTTTGCTCGGGATTTCCGCGCCCGCGGCCGACCCGATCCAAACTTTCTATTTTCCGAAGGGAACCTTTGACAAGCTCGACGCTACGACCGGCGCGGCCGCCCTGCCGATCCTCGACGCGCTCGAAAACGCCTTCATCGGGGCGTATTTGACCGCCGTGCGCGCCTTCGCGTTCATGGCCGCCAACACCAGCACCAACCGTGGCGTCTACTACAAACTGGGCAACGCGAATCTGAGCGCCGATCAGTTGGCCTACTTCTCGCAGGTCTCGGCCTCCATCCTCGGCGTCGAAGCGGAGCACCGAGCCTTGGGTCGCGTGATCGGCGGACAGGACCCCGCGAACAACCGGTGCTACCAGCAGACCGCCGGCCTGGACTCCGTCTTCACCGGGACAAAGTCAGCGGTGGTGGCCTTGACGCCGTTCTTGACGCCGGCGACGGGGCCGGCGTTCTCGTTCAAAGAAGCGCTGGAAAAGGGAGCGGCACTGACGTTGCCGTGCGAGTTCGGCCCCCCGGCGTTCTAGACCATATACATGCCGCCGTTGATTTCGATCGTCTGTCCATGGATGCCGCTCGCGGCATCACTGAGCAGAAACGCAATCACGGCGGCAATCTCTTCGTTGTTCTGCAAGCGACCGGCGGGTGTCAGCGACTTGGCCGTATCGAGCATTTGCTGCGTGGAGTACTTCTCGTGAAAGTAGTTGTCGACCGTGCCGGGGGAGACGGCGTTCACGCGAATGCCGGCTGGAGCCAGTTCCTTCGCGAGGCCTTTTGTGATGCAGGAAACCGCGGCTTTCGAAGCGGCGTAAATGGTAGCGCCGGGGCCTCCGCCGTTGCGGGCCGCAATCGAACTCAGGTTGATAATATGACCCGAGCCTTTGGCAATCATGGCCGGAGCAAGCGCTTGCGTGATGAAATAGACACTTTTCGAATTCAGGGTCATGACGCGATCATAGATATCGTAAGTGAACTCCGGTAACTTGGCCCGATGGACCAAATGACCAGCGTTGTTGATCAGAATATCGGCGTCCGGCGCGGTGGCCTTGAGTTGATTGATGAAGCCAGTGAGGCCGGCATCGGTCGACAGATCGGCACCGATCAGGTCCACCTGACAGTTCGATAGCTCGACGGCGAGTTCCGCGGCGCCCTGTTGATAAGACGAGTAGTGAAGGACCAAGCGAGCGGCACCGGCCGCGGCGAGCATGCGAGCGGTGGCGGCACCAATGCCGCGTGAGGCGCCGGTAATGACGGCTGTTTTTCCTGCGATTCCGTTGGGATTCATGAGCTACTATCGTATACCTAGAGCCCAGACGCTGACGAGCGGCGGCGGTAAATGGCCCAAGCGATCCAGCATCCGATGCCACAAATACCAAAAAGGGCGGCTTGCAACGGGGAATCGCGCGGCATCCACCAACGAACCCCCTGGCCGTCGAACCAGAAGGAAAACGGGGCCAGCGAGTAGGCGATGGCAAAACCGCGCCACGTGTTGCCAGTCCGCAGCAGGCAGCGGGTTCGAGATAATGCCGCCGTCTCGAGGGATGAACTCGGCGCGAGTTTCCGGGAGAGGGCAGCGAACGCCGGGTCCTGGGCGAACCAGAATTCAACCAAGCGGCGGGAGTCGGATCTGACCTCATTAGAGAGATCGTCGCGGGCAAACCAAAGGAGAGCATCGCGATCAGCGGGGGCCCAATCAGACATGGCACCCATGACGCGCTCGAGTTCCTCGGCCTGCGTGATGCGGAGCAGGACGGGAGGCTCGGATGCGGCAAGTACGGGCAGTTCGTCCGCCGGTCGGCGACGCCGAAGATGATCGCGAAAAAGATTTCGAGTGATGGTGAAAAGGTAGGCTTTGACGGACTGTTGGCGAATCTCTCAGCTCGCCGTCCAGGCACGGACGAATGTTTCCTGACAGAGGTCCTCCGCGAGTGCGCGATCACCACTCAGGAAGTGCGCAAAGGCGGTGACCTCTCCGGAGTAGCGAGCGAACAGCTCGTGAAAGTTCATGTGCCTAAGATACGCAGCCGCTCGGCTCCCGTAACAAGTTTTTCGTCACAGCGATCAGGACAATCGCCAACTATACCCGAGAAACCCCAAACTGCGCGACGGCCTGGGCCAACTGCAAATCACTCACCGGCTTGGTCAGATACCCGTTCGCGCCGACCGCAAGAGATCGCTCGCCGTCTCCCTCCATCGCATTGGCCGTCAGCATCACGATGGGGACGTGCTGCCCCGTCGAAGCCTCGGCCGCTCGGATAGCCCGCACGGCTTGCAAGCTGCGAAGTCCGGACTCGATGCCAAACACGGAATAAGGGTATCGCTGCCCGAAACCAAGGCCTGCCACGAAGCAAAGGCAGACGATCAGACTAAAAAAGAGTTTCAACTGGACCATCAGGGGTCAGAACTGCTCCTTCCTAGCATAACGGCAAGAAGGTCGAAACCCTATAGGGCTTCGACCTTCTTATCCATCAATGAAGCGCGAGCGAACCGAAGATTACTTCGTAGGGGGCATGATGACGGTGTCGATCACGTGGATGACGCCGTTGTCGGTGCCAATGTCGGTCTTGACGACCTTCGAGGTGCCGTTCAACATCACCGTTCCGCCTTTCACAGCAACCTTAATTGCGCCGCCCTCGACAGACTTGGCCGACTTCACCTTCACCACATCAGCCGCCATAACCTTACCGGCAACCACATGGTAAGTCAGAATCCCAGCCAGCTTGGCCTTGTTTTCCGGCTTCAACAGCATCTCAATCGTGCCGGCGGGCAACTTGGCAAACGCCTCGTCGGTCGGGGCGAATACGGTGAACGGTCCAGCGCCCTTTAGGGTGTCGACCAAACCCGCAGCCTTCACGGCAGCAACGAGCGTCTTAAAGGAACCAGCCGCCACGGCGGTGTCCACGATGTCAGCGGCCGTCGCCTGGCCAGCAGTCATTAACAACGGAAGGGCCAAGGCGGCCGTGCGCAAAAAAGAAAGTTTCATAGTTCAGATCTCCTCGAACAGCTTGTTCGTCTACGCTTGCAGATGGCACGAAACCTGAGTGAGATTTAAATATTTTTCACTTTGACTAAATATTTATCTGCATCATACCCGCGTCCAGTGTCATCAAATGCCCGGTTTGGGGATGCTCAAACGTCAACCGCCGCGCATGGAGCCATAGCCGACCCTCCTCAGACCCCCCGTACAGCCGATCTCCCACAATCGGATTGCCGATCCAAGCGCAATGTATCCGCAACTGATTCGTACGCCCCGTCACCGGTTCGAGTTGCACGAGCGTTCGGTCTCCCCGCCGCTCGATCGGCGTCAACCGAGACAACGACGCCTTCCCCTCTGGCCGGACCTGCCACGGCGGCACCTCGCCGCCTACCCGGCCGATCGGCGCGTCAATTTCTCGCGCCGCCGCCACCTCGCCGACGATTAATGCGACGTACTCTTTCTTCACCCGCCGATGCTCAAATTGAACCCCGAGCGAAGTCGCCGCCTGTGCGTCCTTCGCCACCAGCAGCATCCCCGATGTCTCCCGGTCCAGCCGATGCGGAAACGTCGGCCGACGAGTCTCTCCCCGCCAATGGCCCAGCAACGCGTTGGCCACCGTCCCATTGCGCTCCCGCGACGTCGGATGCACGAGCATCCCCGGTGCCTTGTTCAAAGCGATGATCGCGTCATCCTCGTACAGAATCTCGAGCGGTAGGTCCTCCGCCAAAATAGTCCGTTGCGCCTCCGGCTCCAACGTAAATTCCACCGACTGCCCCGCCCGCAACTTGTAACTCGCCGGGACCACCTCGCCATCCACCCGGCAAGCGCCGTCCGCTGCCGCCTGCCGCAGAGCGAACCGAGAGAACGATGGCAGGGCGGCGAACAGGAACTGCTTGACGGAAGTCCTCCCTGTCGCCACTATAAATTGGTAAGTCATCGCCTACTCCATGCTACATTGAGGGTTTGCAGCGCCGTACAATCCATGTCGCTTCAGGTTTTTCTCCAAGCTAAATTTTTCGGGATCAACGCCTTACTCAATGAGGAAGGGTTAAGCGGAGACGCTTTCCTAAGCCGCTGCCAATGGTTTACATTGCTCGGCGAACTCATTCCCCGAGCCCTGCTCGCCGAACTCGGGCTTTCGCCTTTGCTCCTCGGTGCCGTCACTGGCGGACGATTTCTGCTCGTGCTGCCGGATGCCTCCGTCCCTGCCGCCGACGCCTTTCTGACCACAATTGCCGAACGCGTCGGAGCCGTTTCCAGAGGCAGCGTCGGCCTGGTTTGGAGTAGCACCGAGAACCTTGGCCTCTGGCCCGACATTCAGAAGCGCCTCGACACCGGCCTCCGACACCGACGCGATACTCCGCGCCTGCCTCTCGGCGTCCTCGCCGACGAACCGTCGTTTCCGTACGATGATTTAGTGGCGAGCCTTCGCTCGGCCAAGGCCGTTGGAAGGTCCGCCGAGGACCCCACCGCTTTTCTAGCCGACGCCGGTCAGCACCAGTGGCCCCTGCCGACCGCGATCAGCCGTCCGCTCTCCACCGGACGGCGTTGGGGAGTGCTGACGGCGGACCTCGACAACGTCGGCGCTCGCCTCCACGCCGCCACCAGCGCCGAAGAGTACCTGCAACTTTCTCTGACGTTTAAGAACTTCGTCGCCGGCGAGTTGGCTCGCGTCGCCGCCACCGACGAGTTCATATCCCGCGTCACCGTCCTCTATAGTGGAGGCGACGATTTCGCTGTGGCCGCCCCCTGGGACGCGCTTCTGGATTTTGCCAAGGAGATGCGCCGGGTGGCCGGGCTTCTGCTGCGGCAGTTGGACGAACAACGCGAGGGGACCTCCCGCAGCGTCTCGATGGCCATCGTCCACGCGGGACGAAACGAATCCATGGCGAGCGTCTTCGCCCGTTCCGCCGAAGCGCTGGAAACCGTCAAGGCGTCTGGAAAGAACGCCATTTCGCTGTTCGGTCGGACCATCGATTGGCCCCAGTTGAAAGAGGCCGCCGAAATCAAAGGGCAGATGCGAAAGCTGCTGAGCCGTTTTCGAGCCTCCCCCGAATTCCTCGACGAGCTGGAGAATTTTTACCTCGACCCCGCCGCCGGCAGCGACCTTGCCTCCGCCCGGGCACGCCGCCGCGGCCGGACGCTCGACAAACCGTGGCGGTTGCATCGCCGCCTCCGCCGCGCGATCGACGTCCGCGAAAGTGAAGCGTTCGAAAAAGAGTGGGATAACCTGCTCGAACAAATCACCGCCCAAAGCGGGGGCAAGCGCCAACTACGCCCCACCGGCTACGTCGCCCTCGCCTGGGCCCGCCTCGAAGGGGCTTCTTCTTAAAGGATATTTGCATAGGAGCGTTTATGGCCGAAGAAAGACAGCCACGCCGCGACGACCGTCCCCGACCGGACGGCAGCCGGCCCCCGCGCCGCGATGACCGCGACCGAGACCGGGATCGTGATCGTCCCCGCCAGGAATTAGTCGTCGAAATTGACCTCGCTAAACTCTGCGCCGATAGTCTCTATCTCGACAATCAAGCGCACGTCCTGGTCACTCGCCTCAACGACATGGACTCCGGCACGCGAAGCCAGTTACGCCGCCTATACAGCGCCGTGCGCCGCGCCTGCCGAGCGCCGGAAAACGAGCGGCAGCACCAGTTCGTCATGTTCCGCGCCCGCTTGGCCTACACAATCGCCCGTCACTCGCTCCGCAGCTTGGACCCTCTCGAAAAGCTGCTCCTTCAAGTGACCCGCAAAAACGAGCTAGCCGCCTACGAGCGGTTTCGCGACCTGTTCGAAGCCATCATTGCCTACAACGAGTAACCTGCCATGAGCGAATCGAAAACTCCCCTGCGCCTGCGCGGCAAACTGATCCTCGACGCTGTTCTACACTGCGAAACCGGCCTGCACATCGGTGCCGGCAAAGGCTCGCTCGAAATCGGCGGTGCCGATAATCCGGTCGTCAAAGACGCCTTCGGCCGCCCCATTGTCCCCGGCTCCTCGCTCCGTGGCAGGCTCCGCGGCTTACTAGAACATGCACACGGCTTAACGTCTCCGGAAGAGCTCGTGTACCTCTCCCGGCGACGCGGCCAGGAAGTCCGCATTCACCAGAGCGACCGCCCCGACGACGCCCTGTGCCTGCTCTTCGGGCGTAGCCCCAGCCGGATGGAACGCGTCCGTGGCGATGCCGTCGAAGGCCGCTCCGCCACTCCGGCCCGTTTGACCATTTATGATGCCCCGTTGGACTTGGAGTCTATCACCGCGCCAATGCGCGAGTTCCTCGACGACGAATTGACCGAAGTCAAAAGCGAGAACGCGATTGATCGCATCACCGCCCAGGCTAATCCACGCACCCTCGAACGCGTCCCGGCCGGGGCCCGTTTCGGCGTCCGGTTTGTGCTCGATCTGCTCGCCCCTGGCGACGAATCGCTCGCCGGGTTGCTCTTACAGGGCCTGCGTTTGCTGGAAGATGACGCGTTGGGCGGCGGCGGATCCCGCGGTAGCGGACGGGTTCGTTTTTCCGGTTGCCGCCTGACGTGGCGCGGCCAGAGCTTCTACCTCGGCGAGAAACCGGAATCCGAGTTGCTCGCGACCGGCGACCTCGCCGCGCTGCAATCGCTGGTTCGCGAGGAAGGATTCGCCGCCTCGCTCGCGGAGTAGCAGCATGGCCCAGGCGATCCTGTTTCGGTTCGAAGCGCGCGGAGTCTGGAGCGCCGCCCCGGCGGGGCCGTCGCTCGTGGCGAGCGATACGTTCTATGGCGCGGTCTGCGCCGCCATGGACCATTTCGGCTGGCTGGCGGAATGGCTCGCCGTTGGTCCCGCCGTCCGCCTCAGTTCGCTCTTTCCGTGGCAGCAGGGGACACTCTTCGCCCCGCCACCGGCGTCCGCATGGCCCCCGCCCAACGGTCTCCAAAGGCTGCGGCCGAAGCTGGTTCGCTTCTTGCCGCTAGCCGCCATCGCCGACTTGCTAGAAGAGAACGGCTTGGCGGAATCCCGCTGGGTGCTCGACCCCGCTTCCGGCTGCCTCCTCGGGGCCGACCGCGCCGGGGCCGGCGGTCCGTTCCGCCCTGTGAGTTTTGAAAAAGCGGCGGGGCCGAAACAGGGTATTCAATTCGCGGAGAACTGCGGCCTATGGGGCCTGGCGCTATGTGATGACGATGCTTGGCGCGCACGCATCGAAGCCGCCCTGCGGTGGCTGGCCGACTCCGGCGTCGGCGGCAATCGAACCATCGGATGGGGTAGCAGTACCGAGGTGCGAATGGAGACCGGTGAAAATGTAACCGCCGTCCTCCGGCGTTCCAAGCAAGGCGATGGGTCAAAAGGATGGTGGCTGCTCAGCTTGTTTGCCCCGGCCGCCGAAGAGGTCGTGCACTGGGAGCAAGGGGCATACCGATTGGCCGTCCGCTCCGGCTGGGTCGAAGGCACTAATTCTGCGAAACGAAGCCAACGGGTCGTCGCCGAAGGATCCGTCGTCTACGCGCGCGAGGCCCCGGCCGGGTGCCTCAGCGACGTTGCGCCGGAAGGGTGGGCGCATCCGGTCTATCGAAACGGATTGGCCGTGGCGGTGCCCCTGTGAGCATCCCCATTCGCTGGCGAGTCACCGTACTCACCCCGACGCTGGTCGGCGACGGCAAGCGGCTAGCCCCCATCGACTACATGGTCTGGAAAGATCAAGTCAATGTGCTGGACCAAAGTCTCATCTTCCGCCGCTTGGCCGGAACCCCTCGCATGGACGGCTATCTGGCCGAACTGAGCCGAGCCAGACGGCTGGATTTCAAAAGCTGGGGCGGGTACGCGCAGTCCTATGCCGTGCGCCGCATTCCGCTCGAAAGCCCGGGACTCGTCGCCCTATGGGAAGCCGCCAAGGATGAAGAAATCTTTATCCCGACCTTCCACGCCGGGCCTCTCGGAAAGATTCTGCCCGCCACCGCGATCAAGGGCGCGCTCAAGACGGCCCTGCTCGGCGCGCGGGTGACGGCGGATCAGTTGGCTTCGTCGCGGCACCAAGGATCCGGAAAGCTGCTCCACAGTCTTCGCCTCGGCGATGGTTCCCCATTCGGCGACGAACAGTATAAGGTGTACTACTCCCGCGTCGCAGCACCCGTAAAACCCGGGGGGCCAGAGGTTCGCTGGAAGGCGGCCCCGACGTTTGTAGAATGTGCCGCGCCCGGAACCGTCTTCTCCGGGCGAGGCAGCGTGGATGAGGATTTGACCAACGACCTGGCCGCCGCCGGTGGCCATTCCCGGCAAATCTTGGACCGCCAGCGCCAATTCGCCGCCACCCACCGGATGAGCAAACTCGCCCAGACCCTGGACGCGGTAGCCGCCAGCGAAGGCTGTCTGCTCAGCATCGGCTGGGGCGGCGGGTTCGTTTCGAAATCCATCGCCACCGGCCCCCGCCTAGTCGCCGCGCGCTCTCTGCTCGACACCATCCCCGGCTACCGGGAGGCTTTGGCCACCGCCTTCGCCTTCCCCAAGTCACAGCGAATTCTGCACATGGGCGGCGAACCCGGAACCGTGCCTGGCTGGGTGCGCCTCGACTATGACCGACTCGGTTAAATCCTGTATGCAGTTACCTCTCGGCAGTCCCAGTACCGGTCGATAGAGTAGCTAGGTTGGAATTGTATGCGGCCATGGTAATATGAAATGGTTCGGCACTAAGACTCATGTATAACGCTTTCTTTGGGATAACGGACAATCCTTTCAATCTGTCTCCGGATCCGGCGTTTCTCTACCGCAGTTCTCAACACGAAGAAGCGCTAGCGAACTTGATCTATGGAGTACAGAGTCGGAAGGGATTCATTGTACTTACGGGCGAGGTCGGCACGGGCAAGACTACAATGCTCGAGTGCTTGCGCGAGTATCTGGAGTCGCAGTACATTGAGTTCGCGTTCTTGTTTAATTCGCGAATTAACCCGCAACAGTTCTTCGAGATGATCGCCTACGATCTCGACCTGCGCTGTGAGCGGACATCGAAGACGGAAGTGCTCTTCGCGCTGAACAACTTGCTGATTCAACAGATGAACGAGGGACGAACCACCGTCCTCATCGTCGATGAAGCGCACAATCTGGATTGGGAAGTTCTCGAAGAAATTCGCCTGCTCGGCAATCTCGAAAACCGCAAAGGCAAGTTGCTCCAGATCGTTTTGGCCGGCCAGCCGGAGTTCGACCGTAAACTCGACGCCCCGAACCTTCGCCAACTGAAACAACGCATCGTCCTCCGCTACAACTTGAAGCC
Organism: Acidobacteriota bacterium; assembly: GCA_031412835.1. Lineage (GTDB taxonomy): Bacteria > Acidobacteriota > Terriglobia > Bryobacterales > Bryobacteraceae. The sequence continues at coordinate 16,359 of JANODS010001014.1, forward strand.
CTTCTCGCTCGAAGAGACGGCGGAGTATATCGATAGCCGCCTGGTAAAGGTTGGCTTGACCGGGCAAACCGTCTTCCCGGATGCTCTCGTCACCGAGATCCACACCCGCGCTCGCGGCATCCCTCGAGTTATCAACGGGATCTGCGACAATTTATTGCTGACGGCCTTCGCCATGGAGTTGAAAGTTTGTACGCAAAAAATGCTCGAGGAAGTCTCCGACGATATGCGACTCGAGTGGCCCGGAAGGCGCTTACGGCCCATTCGTAGCCTTTACGAAGACTCTTTCGACGCCCCTTCTCTGCGTGATCGCGGCGACTAGCCAATCCACGTCAAGACTTTTAGGTAGTACCGGACAGGACTTTTCTGGAACATTTCAGGAAAGTCCTGTTTTTGCGTGTATTCCCTAATCTAGCCGTGGGGAAAACCGGTCCTCGTCTAGGAAAAATCCTAGCCAACTAAGTTCATCACTGCGTCTAGAATAAGACGAAGACCTGAGAAGGCCTAAGGCAAGATGT
>JANODS010001015.1:0-9658 GCA_031412835.1 Acidobacteriota bacterium
GCGAAAATCTCTACACGAAGTACGCCTTCGCCGACCTCATCGCCCGCAAAGGCGTACTTCGTGTAGAGATTTTCGCCGGTGGCGATACGGACGTCGAGTTCGCGGGCGAGTTCGGCGTAGCCTTCCATGTCGTGCGGGGGCAAGGGTTCTTCGTACCAAAAGACGCCCATTTGTTGATAGAGACGGCCGCGGCGGAGGGCTTCGTTGCGATTGAAGACCTGGTTGGCATCGAGCATGACGCGGGGGCAGAGCTCGAGGGCTAGCTTCACGCGGCGTTCGTCGTCGGCCATGGAGTAGCGGCCGGTTTTGATTTTGATGGCCTTGTAGCCGTGGCGGAGGGCTTCTTCGATGGATCGTTTGTACTTGGCGAGATTGTCGTCGTTGTCGTAATACCAGCCGCACATGGAATAGCAGGGCATGCGGTCGCGGTAGGCACCGAGCATTTTCCAAACGGGCATGCCGGCGTGCTTGCCGAGGATGTCCCACGTGGCGATGTCGGCGGCGGCGATGGCGAAATGGATGATGCCACCGACGCCGTGGTATTCGAGTTCGCGCCAGAGTTTGGCGCGGATCCGTTTGGGGAAGGCGGGGTCTTCACCGATCAGCAAGGGGCGAATTTCTTCTTCGAGGATGGTCTGGACGACCTTGGGGCCGCCTTTGACCATGCCGAAGGTGGTGGTGGCGTAGCCAGTGATGCCGGCGTTGGTTCTGAGCCGGAGGGTGACGGAGCCGCTATCGACGCCCAGCTTGTGGATGGCGTCGTAATTCGGTTCCTTGGGCGGGTTCAGCTTGAGTTCGGTTTCGAGCCCGGTGATGCGGAGTTCTTTCGCTTGTTGGGCCGCGAGGGCGAGGGGACTAAGAAGAAGGGAGCGACGAAGCATTCGACAATCCTACCGCTTCATTCATCGATCCTTGGCGGTAGCCTTCGCAATCGATGGTGATGTAGTGGAAACCGAGGGGCTTAAAGATGTCTTTGAACAGGCGGCCCATCTCCGGGGTCATCGCTTTGGCGAGTTCGTCGGTGGCGAATTCGAGGCGGACGAGATCGCCGTGGAAGCGGACGCGATACTGCCGGAAGCCGAGGCGCTTGATGGACTCTTCGCCATCTTCGACGGTCTTGATGACTTCCTTGGTGACGGCCGTTCCGTAGGGGATGCGCGAGCTGAGGCAGGCGCTGGCGGGGCGGTCCCAGGTGGGCAAGCCGTGGCGGCGGGAGAGTTCTCGAATCTCTGCCTTGGTGAGGCCGGCTTCGACCAAGGGGGCCTTGACGTTGTGGGCTTTGGCGGCACCTTGACCGGGGCGCCAGTCGCCGAGGTCGTCGACGTTGACGCCGTAAACGACGTTGGAGATTCCGCGGGCTATGCAGATTTCATCAAGGCGTGTGAACAGTTCATCCTTGCAATGAAAGCAGCGGTTTTGATCGTTTTTGACGTAGTCGGGATTGTCGAACTCGAAGGTTTCGATGTATTCGTGTTGGATGCCGAACTGGCGGGCGAAGGCCTCGGCGTCGCGTTTGTGGGAAGCCGGGATGGAGGCGGAGTCAGCGGTGATGGCGATGGCGTTTTCGCCGAGGACTTGGACGGCAGCCCAGGCGAGGTAGGCCGAATCGGTGCCGCCCGAGTAGGCTATGAAGACCTTTCCGAGGCTGCGGAGGCTATCGAAGAGCACTTGCTCTTTTCGCGATAGCTCCGCAGCGATAATCGGCTGAGAACCGAGCTGGACCAGAGTTGCCATAAGGCTATTCTACTGAACCTCGGGCTCGACCTCGTCTTCGGGGCCGGAATCAGGAACCTTACAAGCCGCCGCCACGCGATCGCCTTCTTCCATGCGAACGAGACGAACGCCTTGGGTCGACCGACCGGCCTGGCGGATTTCGCCCGACTCGATTCGGATGATTTTGCCATCGGCGGTGATGATCATGAGGTCGGTGTTGTCGGTGACCTTCATGACGGCCATCACATGACCCACTTTGTTGGTGGTCTTCATGTTGATGACGCCACGGCCCCCGCGATGGGTGAGGCGGTAATCCTGGATGGGAGTCCGCTTGCCGTAACCGTTCTCGGAGATGGCCAGCATGAGGCCTTCGGCTTCGGTGACTTCGGCCCCGACGATGTAGTCGCCGGCTTCGAGTTCCATGGCTTTCACGCCGCGGGCCGGGCGGCCCATCGCGCGGACTTCGCTTTCCTGGAACCGGATCGCCATACCCTGGCGGGTGCCGCAGAAGACGTAGTTATTGCCTTCGGAGATCATCGCCTGGATGAGCTCATCGCCATCGTCGATGCCGATGGCGATGATGCCACGGGCCATGGGGTTATCGAACTCGGTGAGTTCGCATTTTTTGATGACGCCGTTGCGGGTGACCATGATGACGAACTTGCCTTCGGTGAAGGCCTTGACGGGTAGGAAGGCCTTGACGCCCTCGTCGGGCTGGAGGTTGATGAGGCCTGAAATGTGCTTGCCTTTGGAGGCGGTTCCGGAATCCGGAATGACGTAATTCTTGAGCCAGTAGAGGCGGCCCTTCGTCGTGAAGATCAGGAGATAGTTATGGGTCGAGGCGATGATGAGGTGCTCGACGACGTCTTCCTGACGGGTGGTCATACCGATGCGACCCTTGCCGCCTCGGACCTGACGCCGGTAGGTATCAGCAGCGGTCCGCTTCAGGTATCCGCCGCGGGTGACCGTGATGGCGACGTCTTCTTCCTGGATGAGATCTTCCAGCATGATCTCGCCGGTATCTTCAATGATTTGGGTTCGACGCTCGTCGCCGAAGTCTTTCCGCATCTCGCGGAGTTCATCGGTGATGACCTCTTTGAGGCGCTTTTCGGAACCTAGAATTTCGAGGTATCCGTTGATCATCTTCTGGATCTCTTCGAGTTCCGCCATGATTTTGTCCTGCTCCATGCCGGTGAGGCGCTGGAGTTGGAGTTCAATGATGGCTTGGGCTTGACGTTCAGAGAACTGCGGGCCGGTGGCGTCGACGAGGGCGGCGAAACCGGCCGCTTCCTCTGGAGTGATGAAGGCCATCAGGCCGTCGCGCGCTTCGCGGGGATTTCGAGAGGCGCGGATGATGGCGATGACTTGATCGAGGTTGGCCAAGGCACGGCGGAAGCCGAGCAAGATGTGTTCGCGTTCGCGAGCTTTGCGGAGTAAGAAGTTCGTACGCCGACGGACCACTTCGACCCGATGGTCGAGGAACCGCTTGATCATTTCGATCAGGCCGAGTTCGCGGGGTTGGCCGTTGACGATCGAGAGCATGATGACGCCGAAGTTGGTCTGCATCTGCGTGTGCTTGTACAGATTGTTCAGCACGATGTCAGCCTGTTCGCCGCGTTTGAGCTCGTAAACGATGCGCATGCCATCGCGGTCGGACTCGTCGCGGATTTCGGAGATGCCTTCGATTTTCTTTTCGTTGACCAGACCGGCGGTGGTCTCGATCATGCGGGCTTTGTTGACCTGATAGGGGAGTTCGGTGACGACGATAGCTTCGCGGTCTTTACCCGACTTTTCGACCTCGGCTTTGGCGCGCATCTTGATGGAGCCGCGACCTTTGGTATAGGCGTCGAGAATACCTTGGCGACCGAGGATGAAGCCGCCGGTGGGGAAGTCCGGACCGGGGACGTGGGCCATGACTTCGGCCAGCGTCGCGTCCGGCTTGTAGACGAGCATGATGGTCGCGTCAATGATTTCGCGGATGTTATGCGGCGGTATGTTCGTCGCCATGCCGACGGCGATGCCGGAGCTGCCGTTGATGAGGAGGTTCGGAACGCGCGCCGGGAGGACTTCCGGTTCGTGTTCGCTATCGTCGTAATTGGCTCGGAAGTCGACGGTTTCCTTGTCGATATCGTCGAGCATGGTGGCGGCGATTTTGGTGAGCCGCGCTTCGGTGTACCGCATGGCGGCGGGCGGATCCCCGTCGACCGATCCGAAATTGCCTTGGCCATCGACGAGCGGATAGCGGAGGGAAAACGGCTGGGCCATACGGACGAGGGCGTCATAGATCGCCGAGTCGCCGTGGGGGTGGAACTTACCCATCACCTCGCCGACGATTTTGGCGGACTTGCGGGTGGGCCGGTTGTAGTTCAAACCGAGCTCACTCATGCCGAAGAGAATGCGGCGGTGAACGGGCTTCAGGCCGTCGCGAACATCCGGCAACGCGCGTCCGATGATGACGGACATGGCGTAGTCGAGGTACGACTTGCGCATCTCGTCTTCGATGTTGACGGGAATGAGAATGGTGTTATTCGCGCCCGGCGTAGGCTGATTTGGATTCTGATCGTCGGCCAAATGGAGCTCCTTACAAAACTTATCTCATCATAACAAATCAGCCCGGGGTAAGTCCTGTATTCTAAGAAACATGCGATGCCTTTCTTTGCTTGGCTTTTGCCTTAGTTTCGCCTTCGCGCAGGTGGCCCCGAAGGTGGGGATGGTCAGCGGCCGGGTGGTGCATGGCTTGACGGGCGAGCCGGTGCGGAAGGCGACGGTAACGTTGACGGTGCAACGGACGACGATGCAGGGGACGACCGGGGCGGATGGGGCGTTTGTGATCGGCCAAGTGCCGGGCGGGGAGTATCGGTTGACGGCGGTGAAGACCGGGTTTTTGCGGGGGAACTACCCGTATGCCGTGAAGGTGGACCCGGGGCAATCGATGACCGGATTGGAGTTGCGGCTGACGCCGCAGGGGGTGATTACGGGGAAGGTGGTGGACGAGGACGGGGACCCGTTGGAGCGGGCGACGGTGGCGGTGATTTCGGCGAAGGCGAGCGCGCGGCGGCGCGGGACGACGCAAGCGGCGCAGACGAACGACTTGGGAGAGTTTCGGGTGACGCAGGTGACGCCGGGCAAGTACCTGGTGATGGTGCGGCGCGACAATACGGTGGTGGGACCGGGGCGAAATCCGGACGGCACGATGCAGGAGTTCGGGTATCCGGTGACGTACTATCCGGCCGCACGAGAGGAGAACGGCGCGGCACCGGTGAGTTTGAGTCCGGGGCAGGACGTGACGGGGTTGGTGATTCCAATGCGGCGCACACCGATCTACAAGATCCGCGGGCGAGTGCAGGGGATGGAAAAAGGGAGCGAACGGGAAGGCTATCAGGTGATGGTGGGGGGCCGGGAGAGTTCGGGGGGTGGCCGTGGCGGCATGGGGCCGGGCGGTGGACGCGTTCGAGCGGATGGGACGTTTGAGACGGTGGGGGTGGCGCCGGGGTCATACTCCTTGACGCTGCTTTCGTTTCAGAAGGGGCCGCCGGTGACGGTGGGGCGGACAACCGTGGAGGTTGGCAACGCGTCGGCCGAGGGGGTGGTGCTGTTCGCGGGAGCGCCGCTGAAGGTGAGCGGGCAGGTTCGGTTCGATGCGACGAGCACGGCTAAGTTGGGCGACACCAAGCTGTGGATGGCGAGCGGAGTGTCGGGGCTAGGATATGCCGAGGCGACCGTGAAGCCGGACGGCAGTTTCGAGATTCGCCGCGTTGGCCGGGACAAGTTCCAGATCGGCGTGACGCCGCCTGCGGGAACGTATTTGAAGTCGGTTAGTGTGGCGGGTCAGGAGGTGATGCTGACGGGTTTGGATTTGAGCGCGGCCGATGCCGTGGCCCCGGTGGAGATTGTGCTGGGAACGAAGCCAGCGACGGTGAGTGGGCGGGTGAAGGATGCGACGACGGGGGTGGTGTGGCTGATGGGCGCGGATCCGAATGGGAGAATCGTCGCCAAGTTGGACGCGCAGGGACAGTTCAGCCAGGGTGGATTAGCCCCGGGCGAGTATCGGGCGATTGCGCTGGAGAGCGCGGAGATGGTGGCGGAATTTGACGAGGATGCGCAGCGGAAGGCGCAAGGCAAGTTCGAGAAAGTGAAGGTGAGTGAAGGGGAGACGGCCAGTATAACGTTGACCGTTGTAACGCAGAAAGAGCTCGAATCGGCGAACTAAGTCTGGTAAGGTGGGGCGAGATGTCCCGACTTACGCTCCTTCTGATTTCTGGGCTATTGTTCGCGCAGGAACCTATCAGTGTCTCCGGCACGGTGCAGAATGCGTTGACCGGGGAGCCGGTCGCGAAGGTGACGGTGTTTCTGCGGAGCATGTTGGCGGGGGGCGAGACGCAACTGACGAAGACCGACGGTGAGGGCAAGTTTCGGTTCGTCGATTTGGCGGCCGGAGGGTTTTTTCTTCATGCCGAAAAGCCGGGCTATTTGCGGCTGGGGTTTGGGCCGTCGACGCGGGTGGCGCCTCCAGTGCAACTGACGTTAAAGGCGGGGGAGAAGCTGACGGTTCCGATGCTTCAGTTGCACGCGCAGTCGGTAATCACGGGTCGGGTGGTGGACGAGGATGATGAGCCGGTGGAGCGGGTGATGGTGCAGGTGGCGGTGCTGCGCGGCGGGCAATTGACACCAATGCAAGGGGGGGCGACGAATGACTTGGGCGAGTTCCGGATCTCTGGTTTGGGGGCGGGCAAATATTACCTGGTGACGCAAGGAGGCGTACGGGGAACGACGAAAGATCGGCGGGGGTACCTGACGACTTACTATCCGAGCACGACGGAGGTGAGCTCCGCTGTGCCGGTGGAATTGCGAGCCGGGCAGAGTGCGGCGCCGGTTGTGATTCGGCTTCAGCAGGGGATGCTCTATCGGGTTCGCGGCCGGGTGCAGGGGATAACGGGCGGTGAGCGAACGATGGGCGTGCGGCTGATCCCTCGGCGCGACCCGACGGTGGGGCGAATGATGTCGATGGGCTTCGCGATGAACAACGGCGGGTTGCGGCCGGATCAAACCTTTGAAATGAGCAGTGTCGCACCGGGCGTCTATGACCTCGTTCTGACCGGCCAGAGTGGTGCCGAATGGGGCCATCTGCCAGTCACCGTTACGCAGAACGATCTGGACGATGTGGTGATCGTGGCGCAAGCTCCGGTGTCGGTGCGGGGAACGGTACGTTTTGAGGAGGAGACGACGGCGTCGGTCGCGAACGTCCGGATTTTCATGTATCCGGCGTTGGCGGGTACCTCGCTTTCGCAGGCTCAGGCTGACGCCAAGGGGGCGTTTACGCTGCATGAGGTAGGGCGGCAGGTCTACCGGTTAAACCTGGAGCCGGGGAAGGCGGCTTATGTGAAACGGGTTTTGCTTGGAGGGCAGGATCGTGTTTTGGGCGGACTTGATTTTTCGAATGGGGCGGCCGATTTGGAGATCGTGTTGGGGACTAAGCCCGCGACGCTGACGGCGGCCGTGCGGCGGGAGGCGGCGGATGCTTCTCCGGGTTCGGTGCTGTTGATCCCTGAGGGTGCAGTGTTCCATTCCGCCGGGGTGCCGCTGCGCGTGGGCGTGCAGACGATTGCGACTTCTGGCCCCAAGGGCGAGTTCGTGTTTTTTTCGTTGCCGCCGGGTAAGTATCAGGTGCTGGCGGCAGAGCCGAACTTAATGGGGATCTCGCTGCCGGAGGGGGTGTTGAAGAAATTGCAGAGTAAGATGACGACGGTGGAGATCGAAGAGGGCGAGGCGAAGTCGGTGGCTTTAGTCCAGCTTAGCCGTAAGGAAATGGCCGAACTTGGCGTTGACGTGGACTAATGAAACTCTTCGTTTCTTTGATGGTTGTCAGCGGTTTACAGGCCGCCTCGCTGCGGGGTACGATTCGGGACGGAGCGACGCGGGCACCGGTCGAACGCGCGTTGGTTCGGTTGGTGGGTGCGGATAAGAAGGTGATTGAAACCCGGACGGGTAGTGACGGTCGCTTTGTCTTCGACGCGGTGCCGGGCGCTCGGTACACGGTGCAGGCTGTGGCGGATGGATTTTTGCCGCTCGCCGCGCAGGCGTTGGAGCTGGCGGAGAGCGAAGGCCGACGGGATTACGAACTGCGTTTGAACGCGGAGCTGCGGATCAACGGCCGGGTGATGAAGTCGGCTGACGAGTCGGCCATTGCGGTGACGGTGGAGGCTCGGCAGAATGGAGTGGCCGTAGCGACGGATTGGAGCGACGCGAACGGCGTGTTTCGGCTGACGGGCTTGGCGCCGGGCCGATACGAGATCGTCGCCGTGCGCGGGATCCTCTGGGAGCCCGTGCGGGGGGAATCGTTCACGCTGACTCGGTTGCCGGAGGCGGTTACGCTGGCGGTGGGCGAGGCGGCTCCGAAGGTGGAGATCCGGTTGCGGCGGGTGGCCGTTTCGCAGGTAAGGCTGAAGGTGGCAGGGAAGATTGCTGGCTTAGTGCCGGTGAGCGCGCCGCCTCCGCTGAACGTGTACGACTTGGCGGAACGGTCGATCCCGGCCAGTGGGTGTTTGGTGATTGACGACGTTTTTTCGGGGACGTATAGCTTGGTGGTTGATGGGGGCGCGGCGACGGCTGTCAGCGTGCCGGTTCGACCGCAGTGTTAGGCGGCGCGACCGTGTTTGCGTTCGAGGGAGCGGAGATACTCTTCGATCGTCGCCGCCTGATTCAAAAACACATGCGAAACAAAGCGATAAATCGGGTGATAGATCTCGCCGTTCTCGGTGATCTTCACCGAGGTTCCCGCCCCGGCGGGAGTGAGTTCGTAGATCCAGGTTCCGCCGAAGGGCAGACCCGGCTGGGCGATTTTGACGACGAGTCGGGAGGGCGGCTTGCTCTCGACTACGGCGAAGGTTATCGACTCGCCTTTGCGGTCAATCTCGCGCCAGACCGGCATGCCGTTCTCCGGGGGCAGGACATCGACTCGCGAGAGATCGGGACGGAAGCTGGCGGCGTTCGAAAAATCGGTAATTGTGTTCCACACCGCGTCGGGAGCCGCCGCCAGCTTCTTCTCGCGCATCGCGGTGTGGCTTACACTGATCGAAGAGCCGATCCCGACCACCGTCCCGATTACGAAAACCGTTCCGAGAAAGATCCGCCAAAGTAATCTGAAATAGCTTCGTTGCATGGCGACCTACAAGATTCGGCGCGCTCCGTCGGCAGCGCGGGAGGCGAGGAGTTCGTGGGCGAGGTAGACGGCGTTGGCGGAATCGCGCGGCGAACAAATCAAGGGCTGGCGGGCCTCGTTGACACAATCGGCAAAGTACTGCAATTCGGCCGCGTAGCCGTCCATCTTCTCCAGTTCGAGCTCCTCGGTTTCTCCGTCGAACTTGTAGAGCTTTGGAGGCCGATTGTCGGTCGAGTAGTCGACGGTGCCACCATCGGCGGAGACGGTGTATTCCATCGAGAAGGGATACGATTTCGGGTGATGCCAGCCGCCGGTGACGACGACGGAACCGATGTCGGCGTAGTGGAGCGTGGCGTTGATGAAATCGATACCTGCTTCGAGGTTTTCATAGCCGGTGGCGCTGACCGCTTCGGGCATGCCGAACAGGTGGAGGCACATGTCGATGTCGTGGATTAGAAGGTCAAAGACGCCGCCGCCGGATTTGTCAGAGTTTTTTAGCCATTGGCTCCAGAACGGCGCGGCGCAGCGGCGGCGAAAAAGGGCGGAGCGGACTTGGCCGAGCTGGCCGCTCGTGAGCTGCGCACGGAGTGCGGTGTAGGCGGGGAAAAAGCGGAGGACTTGAGCGGTCATCAGAATGCGGGCGGCCTTGTCGGCTTCCTCGATCATTTGGTCGCATTCGGCCAAGTTCAGGGCCATAGGCTTTTCGACGAGGACATGCTTGCCGGCGCGGAGGGCGGCGATGGAAAGTGGCGCATGGAGGTCGGTGGGCAGGCAGAGATCGACGGC
>JANODS010001016.1:0-8669 GCA_031412835.1 Acidobacteriota bacterium
TGAATCTTGATGGCAGGTACCGGCACCGACTTCACCGGCTCAAACAGTCCGAAGCTGAAAATCGTTTTCGACGAAGCGATGGCAACATATTGCTTTCCCTCCGCCGAATAAACGATGGGCGATGCATAAACATCGTCCCCTGTCTGATAATGCCACAGATGCCGCCCCGTCTTCCCATCGACGGCCACCAAATGCCCATCGTCGTCCCCCACAAAAATCACGCCGGTCTTGGTCCCCACCGCCCCCGCCCACATATTTCCCTTCCCCGTCATCGGGTATTCCCAAACCTTCTTACCCGTCAGTGGATCAAAAGCTCGCAGGAAAAACTGCCCCGCGTCCTTCGGCTTCGGCCCCGCCCCACCTGCCGCAAAGTTCTTCATCGGCTCCGGCTTTTGCTCCGAACTTGTAAAGACGTCGCACTGCTCGAGCGTCACCACAGCGAGTAACCCCGTCGCCGGGTTATACGATTGGCTCATCCAGTTCGTCGCCCCCCGCACGCCGGGACAAACCCGATTTCCGTTCGGCGTCGGATCTTTCCCCGCCACCTTAATCGGCTTGCCTTTGGCGTCAATCCCCGTCGACCAGTCCAACTTATCAATCAACTTACTCGCCTTCAGATACTCCCCCGTCACCCGGTCCAGCACATACAAGTAACCATTCCGATTGGCATGAAACACTAACTTACGAATCTTGCCCTCATAAGGCAGGTCCACCAGCACCGGCCACGACTGTGCGTCCCAATCATGCGTATCCTGCGGGGTAAATTGAAAATACCACTTCATCTTCCCCGTCGTCGCATCCAGCGCCAACAAAGAACACGAATACAGGTTATCCCCCTTCCGGTCGCCGTCATAGAAGTCCGGCCACGGATTCCCCGTCGTCCAATACAACGTGTTCAAAGCCGGGTCAAACGTCCCTGATAGCCACGTCGCCCCGCCGCCCCACTCCACATACTCGCCCCACGTCTCCGATCCCTTCTCCCCCTTCGCCGGAACCGTGTACGTCTTCCACTTCTGCTCCCCCGTCTCGGCATCCATCGCCGTCACCGCCCCCCGCATCCCGACATCCCCGCCGCCGTTCCCCACAATAATCATCCCGTTGATCGCCAGCGGAGCCGACGAAGCAAACTCGCCCTTCTTAATGTCCCCGTACTGCTTTCGCCAAATCAACCCGCCCGTCCGTCGGTCCAGCGCCACCAAGTGCACGTCCACCGTCGAGAAATAAACCTTGTCTCCGAGGATCGCCGCCCCCCGATTCGCCGCGTCCTTCTTCTGCGCCTTCAAATCCGTATACTTCCAAATCAACCGCCCGGACCGCGCATCCAGCGCATACACCTCATTCGAATTCGTAAAGTACATTACGCCATCGTGCACAATCGGCCGCGTCCGCAGCCCGCTCGCCCCCGGCACCGTGTAACTCCACTTCGCCGTCATGTTCGACGCATTCTCCGGCGTAACTTGGTCCAGCGAACTCAGCCCCAGCGCCTGATAGTCCCCCGCGTAAGTCAGCCAGTCTCTCCCCGGCCCCTTCACAATGTCCTCGTACTTCACCTGCGCGCTCAACCCAAGCGCCACGACCATCGCCAACATCACTTTCTTCATTGTTTAGCCGCCCGTGCGGGAGCGCCCGCCGCCTGTTGCGCCAAAAACGCCACCAGGTTATCCATCTCCGTCTTCGATAGCTTCTTCGCGTAATCCACCGGCATCATTGTCGCCTCCCGCAGCGTCATCGTCTCCACGTCTCCCACGTTCAAAAGCCGCAACGATCCGTTCCCCAACTGCACTTGCACCGAGTAGTTCGTCCGGTTCTTCACCACGCCCCGAACCCGCTCTCCCGACCGCATGACTAACTCAATTCCCTGATATCCTTCCGCGATAGAATCGTCCGGGTCCGCCACCGCCTTCCGTATCTTCGGCAGCGGCATCCGCAGCCCCGCGTTAGAAAGATCCGGCCCCAACTTCCCGCCCTTCCCTTGCAAGGTATGGCAGTTCGTGCAACCATTCGCCCCATAAACCGCCTTCCCGGCCACGGCATCCCCAGGAGCCTTCATCTCAAACGCGGGCGTCGTCAAACTCCGCACAAACGCCACCAACCGCCACCCCTCCTCCACCGATACGTTCGCCCCCGGCATCAACCCCTGCCCCTTCTGGATCATCTTATACATGTCGTCATCACCCAGCGGATGCCACGCCCCCCGGTCCTGCAGATTCGGCCCCCGGCCGCCTCCCCCCTCTGGCCCGTGGCAGCCCGCGCAGCCGGTCGAAAACTGCTGCCGACCCGCTTCAATCGCGGCCAAGTCCCCAATAAAAGGGTGCTTGGCCTTCTCGCCGTCTTTCGTCTCATGTTGCGCCCATGCCGCGAAGCACAGGACCGGGGTTAGCCAGAGCAGTCGAAGTTGCATCTCGCTCAGATTATATGATGCCTACTCGTCGAACCGTAAGCGGCAGATCAGCAACTCCCGCTCATAGATCATCTCCGGCGGCAAATGGTCGTGTAACTGAATGAAAAGCTCCTCATGGCCGATCACCTCGGAGATCCAATCCGAGCCCTTGAAGCTCTGCAACTCCTCGAATTTCTCCCTCGGAAAATCCAGCCCCTTCCACTCAATGTCTTCAAACCGCGGCATCCATCCAATCGGCGTCTCCCGCGCCAGCGCCCGCACCCGACTCCGATCCACGATCCATTTCAGAATGCGCATGTTCTCGCTGAAGCCAGGCCACAGGAACTTGCCCGCCGTATCTTTCCGGAACCAGTTCACATGGAAAATCCGCGGCGTCTCACTCAAATTCCGCTGCATCTTCAGCCAATGCCGGAAATAATCCCCCATGTGGTACCCGCAAAACGGCAGCATCGCCATCGGGTCCCGCCGCACTTTGCCCTGCACCCCGCCCGCCGCCGCCGTCGTCTCCGATCCCATCGTCGCGCCCATGTAGACGCCAGAACTCCAGTTAAACGCCTGATAGACCAGTGGTATCGTCGCTGCCCGCCGCCCGCCGAACACGATCGCGCTCAGCGGAACCCCCGTCGGGTCCTCCCACGCCGGGTCAATCGTCGGGCACTGCGACGCTGGAGCCGTAAACCGCGCGTTCGGATGCGCCGCCTTCGTCCCCATCGCGGGCGTCCACGGGTTCCCCTGCCAATCGGTGCACGCGGCCGGCGGGGTTTCCGTCATCCCTTCCCACCAAACGCCTCCCTCCGGCGTCAGAGCCACGTTCGTAAAAATCGTATTCGACCGTAACGCCGCCATCGCGTTCGGATTCGTCTGGTCGCTAGTCCCCGGCGCTACGCCAAAGAAGCCCGCCTCCGGATTAATCGCCCGCAGCTTACCCTTGTCGTCCGGCTTAATCCAAGCAATGTCATCGCCGACCGTCCAAACCTTCCAACCCGCAAAACTCGCCGGTGGAATCAACATCGCCAGATTGGTCTTCCCGCACGCGCTCGGAAACGCCGCCGCGACATACGTCTTCTCACCCTGCGGATTCTCCACCCCCAGAATCAGCATGTGCTCCGCCATCCATCCCTCGTCCCGGGCCATATTCGACGCGATCCGCAGCGCAAAGCACTTCTTCCCCAAAAGCGCGTTCCCGCCGTACCCCGAACCGTACGACCAAATCTCCCGGCTCTCCGGAAAATGCACAATGTACTTCTCCGTGTTGCAAGGCCAAGTCACGTCCTTCTGCCCCGCCGCCAACGGCGCCCCCACGCTATGCATGCACGGCACCACCCGCTTCACGTTCTTGTCGATCAGCTTGAACACCGACTGACCAATCCGTGCCATAATTCGCGTATTCACGACGACATAAGGCGAATCCGTCAGTTGCACTCCGATCTGCGACATCGGCGAACCCACCGGCCCCATGCTGAACGCCAGCACGTACATCGTCCGTCCCGCCATGCTCCCGCTAAACAGCGCTTTCAACTTCTTGCGCATCTTGAACGGGTCTTCCCAGTTGTTCATCGGCCCCGCGTTGTCCTTCGACAGCGAGCAAATGTACGTCCGATCTTCCACCCGCGCGACGTCGTTAGCCTGCGAACGAGCGTAGTAACAGCCCGGCCAGGTCTCCTGGTTCAACCGGACGAAGGTCCCCGCGTCCACCATCTCCTGGCACAGTTGGGCGTTCTCCTCGTCCGAGCCATCCACCCAGTGGATCGCCGCCGGCTTGGTCAGGTTGGCCATCTTTTCGACCCATTTCAGTAAATGGAGGTTTTCGCTCAAGGGACGCGAAGGATCACGCGGTGTCATCGACATTGTTTTTTGTTGTCTCTCGATTATCGCCCAGCGGCCTTCTTCTTCGAAGCCGCCCGCTTAGTTTTTCCCGGAACTATCGGTGCCCGGTTGCCACCCCACCGCCCTAATCGGTACTTCCGCTCGTACCCCGCCGACAGGTTGGTAATCTCCACCTCCAACTCGCCCCCCGCCCCGCACCGATAAGTCTCCGCAATCTGCTGGTTCAAATACACGTGACGCACGGGCTCCGCGCTTAAATCCGCCATTTCCCGCAGTGCCGGATCCATCGGAAACCGAATCTCATCCCACACCGTGATGCTCCCGTCCGGCTGCCCCCGCTCATCCAAATGCGAACACTCCAAATACCGGAAGTGCCCGATATTGTGGACCGCCGTATAGGTCCGACGCTGCTCCAGCGCCGCCTCCCCCGCATGAGGCAACTCCGTCCCCTTCGCAAACAGCGGATCAAACCGCATCACCCGTCCCCCCTCCCACTCCCGCCAAACCCCGAAGTACCGCGTAAACTGGTCGCGCAGCACGTATCCCGAACTCTTGTCCGCCTGAATCGCCAGCCCAATCGCCGTCGCCGCCCGCGTATACGGGCTCCGCTTCACCTTTCGCCCATAGGTCTCCCGCAGCAGCCGCGCCACCAGCGGCATTTCGCTCCCCCCGCCCGTTACGTAAATCGCCTCTAGGCTCTCGGTCCGCGAGGTCAAATCCGCCACCGCATGCACCGTCTCCGCCACCAGCACCTGGCACCTTTCGTAGAAGTCGCCCACCGGAATCGTCACCGCGCCCATCCCCGCCCGCACCACGTCCAAGTCCAACACCACCTTCCGTGAGTTCGGGTTCAACGATTCCTTCTGCGACCGGCACTCCTCGTGCAATCGGAAGTACTCGCTCTGCGTCAGCTCCTCCCCCGTAGGCCACGCCAAATCCGCCAACAACACGTCGAAATCGTCCCCCCCTAACGTCGGAATCCCCTCGCTCGCCACCACCCCATGCGACCGTTCATCCAGCTCCACGAGCGAAGCGTCAAACGTCCCGCCCCCCAAGTCGTAAACCAAAATATGCTGCTTGGCCGTCGAAGACTCCCGATGACTATGCCCATACTCAATCGAAGCCGCCGAAGGCTCATTCAAAAGCCCCACCACCGAAAACCCCGCGGCTCGAAACGCGTCCACCGTCAAAAACCGCTGGTTCGAATTCGCGCTCGCCGGCACCCCCAACATTACTTCCAACTCTTCCGCCGCCCCAATCTTTAAGTTCGACGCCCCCAACAGCGCCTCCCGCAAACTACCCGCCAGCTCCGCCAGCAACGTCGCCAACGGCGTCTCTATCCCGCCGATCTCCACCGGCGTCTGCGGACCAGCCTCCGACAGATACCGCTTCAGCGATCGCACCACCGTAGCCGAAGGATCCTCCTGCAGGCTCCACGCCTGCCATCCGTAACTTCTCGCTCCATCTTGAACGGCCACCAACGCCGGAAACCAGTCGCGCACCGCGCCGTCACTTCCTTCAAACGTGACAACCGGGTAGTTCCCGCGATCACAAGCAGCCACCACGATGCGGGTGGTGCCGAAATCTATGCCCAGCCTCATCAGAATAGAATAACAACTCATTCCCCCTCCGCGACCCACCATTGGACTGCGGTACAATTCGCGGTAATACCGTACCCCTCTTCTCTGCGATGGATTTAGATCAGCTACACACGTTTCTAGAGATTGTTCGCCTCAAGAGCTTCTCCAAAGCCGCCCTCACGTGCTTCCGCACGCAGCCGGCCATCAGTGCCCAGGTGCGCCAACTCGAACAGGAACTCAACGCCACCCTCTTTGACCGCCTCGGCACCCGCATCTCCCTCACCACCGCTGGCAAAATCTTCGCCGACTACTGCGAGCAGATTCTCGACCTCCGCCGCCGCGCCCAGGACGCCATCAACGAACTCGAAAAAGTCCCCCGCGGAGAACTGATCGTCGCCGCCAACGAAGCCACCTGCCTCTACGTCCTCCCCGACGTCTTCGGCGAATTCAAAAAGCTCTTCCCCAACGTCCAAATCCACGTCGACCGCTCCTACGGTTCCCGCGTCGTCGAAGCCGTCCTCGACAACCTCGCCGACTTCGGCATCTGCCAACTGCCGATCCAGGAAAAGAAGATCCAGGTCGTCCTCATCCACACCGACGAACTGAAACTCATCGTCCCCCCCGGCCACCCCCTCGCCCTCTACCCTTCCATCTCACCAGAAGACCTCCTCACCCATCCCCTCCTCCTCCCCAAGGCCGGCACCACCCGCAGCCGACTCAATCTGTGGATGGAAAACGTCGAAGACAACACCCAGATTTCGATGGAGCTCGACTCCACCGAAATGATCAAGCGCTTTGTCATGGCGGGCTTGGGAATTTCATTCTTGTCCACCTCCAGTCTGGTCGAAGAGATCAAGGAAGGAAAGCTAGTCGCCGTTAGTCTCGCTCCGGAGCCGATGCTTCGTCGTCTCGGGTTGATTTATCGCAAAGATAAGGCTCTCTCCAAGGCCGCGTTGGGCTTTATTCAGGTTATTCTGGATCAAGCTGCTACTACTTCCGGAACCGGTCTGATCGCTTCCCGCGGCTAACGTCACTCTCACCCCTGCACCATGGCCCGAACGACCATCAAAACCTCTACCATCCTGGTTTCCGACTCCGATGGATTCCACGTGTATTCTTCCCGCGAAGACATGCCGCCCAATGTGCGCGAGCGCCTGGAAAAGTCCATTACCGGAGGCATGGCGGCTACCGTCCTCATCGCTGACCCCCGCGGTCACGACGAAATCCTCAAGACCCTCCGCGGGGAACCCTCCGCCCTCAACGACGGCGTCCCCGGCCTCGGCAGGCGCGCAGCTGCCGCTCTCGTCTCGGATAAGCCCCTCCCGGCCGGGCCTCTCTGGCTCCAATCGCGTACCGTTCGCCTCGCTATCGCCTTCGGCGTGCCCTTTGTGTTCGCCTGCACCTTCTGGGCGATCCTTTACCTGCAGAAATAAGGCGCTTTTTTCGCGCGGCTGGCCGATATGAATCCTGACAGTGGGGGGCCCTGTCAGCGCGATGTTTCTATCACTCAAGAAGTCACTCGATCACTCCGGGAACAGTCGGCAAGCCGACGCCTTTAGACGGACGTTGCAAATGGTCCTCGCCGCGCTCCGTGTCCACATGGTCGAAGCCGACGTCGACTCTCGAGAACGCTTTAAAACCGAAATCCACGGCTACTCGGAATCGCTCTCCGCCGACGCCGACCCCGACGATATCCTCGTCACCGCCGGCTCCCTCACCCAGGTCATTGAGGACTACTCCGCCGACGCCCGTCGCCGCATCCGCGCCCAGCAGCATGATTGGCAACAGATGGTCGCCCTCCTCGCCGATACCATCGCCGCCGTCTCTCTCACGGGCCACCACGCCGCCGATAGCCTCAAAATCCTCGCCAAACAGCTTGAAAACGCTACCCCAAGCTCCGACCTCGCTCCCCTCAAACAACAGCTCTCCGACTGCTTGTCCACCCTCCGCCACGACGCGGAAGCAGAAGCCCACTCGGCTCCCGTTGCGAACACCCCCACCTCCCCGGACGCGGTCAGACTCGAAGCCGTCAAGAACGCTCTCGAACTCCTCCCCCGCCTCGCCGTCGAAGGTGCCCTCGACGAAGCGCGCCAAACCCCAGGCTCGTTCATCGCCATCCTCCCCATCGATCGCTTCTCCGTCTTCCAAACCCGCTTCGGCCCCGATGTCGCCACCCAAATCTTTCAGTTCTTCTTCATGCACATCCGCTCTCGAATGCTCCCCACTGACCAACTCTTCCACTGGAACGACGGCGCGATTCTCGCTATCGTCCAGCGCCCCTTCCCCCTCGATTCCGTCCGCGCCGAATTCGCCCGCTTTGGCAGCCACAAACTCGAACAAACGGTCTCCCTGGGCGGCGGCCGCTCCATCCTCCTCGGCATCGCCAGCACCTTCGCCGTCTTCGGTGGCGACGAAGGCCGCTCCACCCTCCAATTCATCCGCAAAATCGATACGTTCCTCCTCTCCCAATCCGTCCATACCAACTAATCTCCCTAAGACTCCTCCCCACGCAACCGATATGTTTTTCGTGGAACGCCGAAAAGAAAACCGAATCCCCTTCGAAACCAACCTTACCCTTCGCGTCCTCGGCGATGGCGCTCGCGACCTCGACGGCCAGATGCTTGACGTCTCCGCCGACGGAATGCGCTTCCTCAGCCCCGCGCCGGTCGCCCTCTCCGCCGCCTTCCGCATCGACCGGCCCGATGGCATGATCCTCGGCGAAGTCTGCCATTGCTCCCCCGCACCCGACAACCAATATCACCTCGGACTCGTCTTCCATCAGGTCCTCGCCAACCTCCGCGACCTCGAACCCCTCCTCCGTACTCTCCAATCCTACGAAGAACAAGCCACCTCCATCCGAC
>JANODS010001017.1:0-1221 GCA_031412835.1 Acidobacteriota bacterium
CCTCGTGCGCGCCACTGACGGCACCAAGCCAGTGAAGGTCACCGTCGCCGAAAAGACCGACGTCAAGCGCTACGCCAAAGACTCCGTAAAGTATTCGAGCGCTCTGGCCAGCAAGCTCAGTGAAGTCAAGAAAGGCGACCAGCTCCGCGCCATGGGCGCTAAGAGTGAAGACGGCGCTAGCCTCGCCGCCGAACGAATCATTTACGGCACTTTCCGCTCCGCCGCCGGGGTCATCACCGCCATCAACGCCGAAACCAAAGAAGTAACCGTCAAAGATTGGCAATCGAGTAAACCGATGGTCATCCAGCTCTCGGCCGACACCACCGTTAAGAAAATGCCGAATATGGGCGGCATGGGCGGCGGGATGGGCGCGGGCGGCGGTCGCCCCCCCGGTGCCCCTCCCGCTGGTGGGCCACCCGCTGGCATGCGTCCTCCCGGCGGCTTCGATCCTTCGCAAATGATCGAACGCCTCCCCGCCGTCTCCTTCGCTGACCTTATGGTCGGCGACACCATCATGATTGCCAGCACCCCGACTGACAAACCAGACCGCCTCATCGCCATCACCGTAGTCGGTGGCGCTGAACGCATTCTCACCATGCTCGCCGCTCAATCCCAAGCCGGTGCCGCAGGCGCCGCGGCGGGTGCCATGCGGGGTGGAATGGGCGGCATGGGCGGCGGTGCCGGTGGCCTCGACGCCATCATGGGCATGCCCGGCATCCAGTAACAACGAACCCAACCCACTAACGAGGACCTCTTCATGACTCGCATACTATTCGTGTGTCTATTTCTACTCCAAGCGCTTTCCGCGCAAGTTTCCACCATCAAAGGCCGCGTCACCGACCCCTCTGATGCCACCGTCCCCGGCGCCATCGTCACCCTCCGAAAGGTCGGCGCTCGCGACCTCCGCCAGACCACCGATGAACAAGGCCTGTACGAATTCAAGGCCGTGCAAGCTGGCACCTATACCGTCCGGGTTCAAAAGCCCGGCTTCGCCCTCTACTCGACCGCTGGCGTCTCGGTCTCCGGCCCCTCGTCGCTGGATATCCGACTCACCCTCGCCACCGACGCTCAAACTCTAAAAGTCGAAGACGAACACGGTGCCGTCACCACCGATGCCCAGCAAAACGCCGGTGCCCTCGTCCTCCGCGCCGAAGAGTTGAAAGCCCTCTCCGACGACCCCGACCAACTCGCGCAAGAACTCCAAGCCCTCGCCGGCCCCGG
>JANODS010001018.1:0-3985 GCA_031412835.1 Acidobacteriota bacterium
CCAGCGCCCTTCGTGACAGCCCCGTCCCCACCCCGCTCCCCGGCAAAAATCCCCCTAAAGCCTCCCGAACCTGAAAATCCCGGCTCTGCGATTCGCTAAATTCGTCAATGTAAACCCCATGCACCGCCTCCCAAACCGGCGTCGCCAGCGCCAACACCGGCACCTGCACCATATCGAACTTCCCCAAGTAATAGCTAATCCACCGCAACGAATTCGGATGAATCATATCCTCCGCATCATGCGTAATCACCCCCTCAAAGCGCGTCCCCGTCTCCTCTTCATACAGCAACATCGTCTGATAAGCCCAGTTCAAACAATCTGCCTTCGACGTCGGCCCATCATGCGGCACCAGCGATAAGTGCACCTGTGGAAACTGCTCCGCCATTTCCCGAATCGCATCCAGCGTCGCCGTGTCGTTCGGATATCCACCCACAAATAGGTGGTATCGCGAATACCGCAACGAAGTCACGTTGTGCGTCACCATCTGCCGAACCACTTCGTGCTCCTGCCACAGCGGCACAAAAATCGCCAATAGCTTCTCCGGCTCCGCATAAATGTTCGGAACCGGCTCCTTCGCCCGTAACCACAGTCGAAGCCAAAATAGGTTCAACAACAGGTCGTCCACCCCGCCCACCACCAACCAAACCATGATCGGTGAAAACAGCAGAGAAACAATTCCGTCGACGTTTACTGAAAAACCGGAGAACACTCGTAAACTAGTGGAAGTCATCCCAGGAAATCTCACTTATGTTATCGATCTCCCGTCGCCACCTCTTCCCCCTCCTCGCCACGCCGCTCGCCGCCGCTACCACTCCTAACGACTTCACTTTTGCCCTCATCGGCGACCGCACCGGCTCCGCCCAGCCCCAGATCTACTCCCGAGTCTTCCGCGAAGTCATCCTCTCCGACCCCGCCTTCGCCATCACCATCGGCGACGCCATCGAAGGAGTCGACGACGCCAAAGCCCCCGCCCAATGGGCCGAGATGCAAGCCCTTTGGGCCACCGCCAAGTTCCCCCTCCGCCACACCCCGGGCAATCACGACATCTGGAACGACTCCTCCTCCGCCCTCTTCGCCCAGCGCGCCGGCCACTCCCCGCAACACTCCTGGGTCCATCAAAACGCGCTCTTTGTCATTCTTGATAACAGCCGCACCGAAGGCCTTGCCCCCTCCCAACTCGCCTTCCTCGAAAAATCGCTCGCCGCCCACCCCGAGTGCCGCCCCAAAATGGTCTTCCTCCACAAGCCCTTTTGGATCCCCCAAGTGGCTGTCCGCGCCCGCGACTTCGACTTACACCGCATCGCCAAACGACACGGCGTCACCCACGTCTTCAGCGGCCACGGCCACCAACTCGTCCATCTTGAAAATGACGGCATCCACTACGCCGAGATCGGCTCCAGCGGCGGTTCCGTCGACCGCGGCCTCCTCCGCGGCGAAGGCTTCCGCCAAGGCTGGTTCTACCACTACTTCTTACTCAAAGTCCAAGGCGATCAAGTTACCATCACCGTACGCGAACTCCCCCCTCCCAACGGCCTCGGTCGTACCTTCCGCCTCGAACAATGGACCGCCGGCGGGCCCCAGTTCGACCTCGGTGATCCCGCTCTCACCGGCCAACCGCGCTTATAACAAGTCCCGTCCGGGCAAGCGCCGCTGCACCGGTAGCAGACTTCCGTCGGGAGGAAAGATCCGAAGATGATCGCGGCGAAGGCAACAGACATTCCACAGCAAGCGTTCGGCCATCCTCAGCCTTGTGAATTTCCTTAAACTCGGACAGGCCTGCTGTCGCCGCCACCAAGCCGACGAGTCAACTCATCCACCTCACTCACCTTCCGATCCGCCATCCTCCGGCAACTCTCCACCACCGACAAGATCAGCAGCCGCCGTAGACGAGCATTTTCGTCCAGGAGACGAATATTGTCTTGCTCTGGAGGTTCGAATGGAAGAGATCCTGAATCATTCCCGCTCATACTCCGTTCAGCGCTCCGTGCGCCGTCCCCGCGCTTCAGGAGAGCCAGATCCACCAAGTCCTTCACTATAGCGACATCACCGATGTCGGCGTCCAAATGGAATCGGGCAAAGAACCGTTCGCCCATTCGCGCTTCGACGGGATAGCGAGCCCCGCCGTAAGGCGCGGCGGTCAGATCGCGGTCAGTTCAATGACGGACGGTCCGATCACGAACTCGAACCGGTCACCGAGACGGACGTCAGCAACACCCTGCAGCATCTCCCGCACAACCTGGCTTGTGTCACCACGAGCCGATGTTGTTGCCACTACTTGCTGCAACGTCAGGTCGATGTCTACTGTTGATCGAGCCGTCTTGAAGCCCAACTCCAGCGCATCACCACCCTTCAGAACCCAGGGTGCTGGATCTTCCCGGAACCGCCTCGCCAGCAGTCGGTCGAATGACACTTGTCGCCGAAGTCGGATGAGATCGATTTAATCCGCGAGAGAGGAACGCTTCAGGAGTTCCTCAAGGGCCCTTCGGAATGCTCCCGCCGTCGCGTAGGTCCCAGGTGTCGGCACTATGCGGCTCGCCGCGGTACGTCTTCAACCATGCTTTTGGCAGGTCCACTCATTCGTGCGTTCCTAATGTGTTGGCGAGTGATGAGGCCGCGGTCGACAGCTTGCCTGAGCGCCCGGCGGATGAAACGCTGCTCCACGGTGCCGACTTCGATCCGCGAAGGCGCGGGTGGCGGTGGTGAGGCCGAGCATAGTCAGGCCGCGAGGCGGAGGAGGAGAGCTTCGAGTCGGTCGGCGATGTGGGGGACGGCGTTCAAGGTGAGTTCGAGGCGGCGGCCGTTGCGAACGACGATGGCGAAGGAATTCAGTCACCGAGCCGAATCGCGTTGGAGGTGCGAAGGATTCCGCAGTGTTTGCCGAACAAACAAATATCATTCAACACCGAGCCCGCCCCGGGGCATGAAGGCGAGGCCTCGAACTCCAACTTCCGTCAGAATCCTCCCCCTCAAAAACCATTTTCACGCCCGATTGAGATTTATATTTCCCTTCTTGTCAACACCTTACAAAAATGGTCCACCAACTTACCCCTCCCCCACCCCGGATCCTAACAATCGGAAGGGCACCTTCGCGCTCCTTCCACATTCAGCCTAGGAAACAAAAATGAAAATCACACCGGAACTACTCGACGAAGTCCTAACTTACTTGGACACCCCCTACGGAGGAGATTTCCCCGCCGACCGCATCCCCGATATGGAAGCGGTACTCGCCTTTATCGGCCTCGCGCCCAGAAGCGAACTCCGCACCAAAGCCGACAAAAAGACCGAAACTAACCGCGAAAACGCCAAAAAATCAACCGGTCCAAAATCGGACGCCGGCAAAGCTGCTTCGTCCAAAAATCGCCTCAGCCACGGGCTCTGCTCCGAAGATCTCCTGGTCGGCAACGAAACCGCCAGCGACTTCAACCAACTTCTGGCTTCGATCCGTAAAGCATATGACCCGGCCACCGAAGAGGAAAAGATTCTCACCGACCAGGTCGCCCAAGCCCTCTGGCGCTACAATCGAGCCCTCCGTGTCGAATCAGAAGTCATCTCCGAGGCGATGGCCGACCAATCCAGGTTTCCCAAGGAAGAGCCGTGCTTGATGAGCGAGTTCGCCCTCGCGGATCGCACGATGCCCGTCGAACGAGTCAATCGGTACGTCGTATCTTTCGAACGAACTTACTTACGAGCCGTCAAGTTACTCCAACTAACACAGAAAACCCGGCGCGCGTTACCCGTTCCGCCCGCTCCGCCGAAAGTGGAACCAGTTCCCGAGCCCCTGAAATACGCCGTGGCCTCGTCCCCGTTGCCCGAGTATCATTACGCCGTCAGTGACCCAGCGTTAAAAGCGAATATGGGATTCCCGACCCCCATTTACTCCTTCCGCTCCTGACCTGGCTTCGTTCCGTAGAACTCCGCTGCCTTCGAACCCGTTTCCGCTCTTTGAAAATTCGACCGCCAACCCGGATCGCACGAAGTGTGTCTA